>CAZKZR010000623.1:0-2035 GCA_964557245.1 uncultured Anaerolineaceae bacterium
GCTGGCAGCCGCCGGAACTGCCAGGCGATTGGGACCGCTAGCGAGCCCCTTAGCGCCCGTGGCGGCCCCGAGGGGCGCGGTCCTTCTCCAGGACGCGGAAGATGGTGCGGCGCGAGAGCCCGAACGTCCGCGCTAGGTCATCGATGGTGGCGCCGTACCGCTTGGAAGCCGCGATGATGCTGGCATCCCTGCCGAGCCGCAGCATCGTCGTCGCTCCGCCGTTCACTTCGTAGCGGCACTGCGGCAGTGGGCAGTTCAAACACGAGGGATAAAGATCGCAGCCGTTGTCCGTGTACGTCACATACTCCGGGAGAGCGTCACTCCGGGCGGGCAGTTCGAGGACCTGTTCCATGGCGTTGCCTCCGATCACGTTCTGTGGTGGGGAGGCATTAGAACACATGTTCCAATGTGCGCTCAAGGGCTTTCCGTGAAGCCTTGACGAAGTCGACAGGGATTGGCAAATCGGGCGACCACGAGCCGCCAGCCGCCGGTTGGCGCTAGCAGCGCAAGGCACGAGCGTTGAGACATGGACGGCGACGCACCCGAAGTACCGCCCGGCTCGCCATTCGCGGAAGACCCTGAAGTGGGCCTCCGCATCGAGCGCGCCTTCGAAGCCCGCGACTTGCGAAGCGTTGCCTGGATCTGGCTCCAACAGCTGACGAGCGAGCTTTCGTCCCGCAACGGAGCCACGGCCGCGAGCTGGGCGCGCCTGATCCTGAACCTGGGCGAAGAGCCTGCCGGCGAGGACGACGTCCGCGAGGAAGCGGCCGTGGTCGGCTCTATCCTGCACGGAATTCCGCCGCGCGATGACAAACAATGGGCGCTCGCCGAGGAGATCTTCGACCCGCAGACCATGCGGGACATCCGCAGCTGGGAGCGCGCGGTACAGAGTGTCCCAGGCACGGAACCGCCGGATGACGCCGAGGCTAGTTGAACGCCACCGAGGTGATGTCCTTCAGCCACTGCTCCTGGGGAATGCTGGAGCTGAAGAGCGCGATGTGGCCGCTGTCATCCATGACGAAGACCGTTCCACCGGCGACATCGGCCAGCGGGAACCGGACCGCGCCAAAACGAAGATTGTCGAGGCGCGTGCCCTGCAGGGTTACCACTCCGTCGCTCTTGGCGGCGGCTTTTTCCACCAGCGCCGTTAGCGCTACGCCCTCGTACTCCTTGCCCCCGGCCGAGACCTTCGTCTTCGGCAGTGCGCTGAATTCGGTCCTCGTCGGCGCGAAGACTTTGCCCGCGTAGGCGACCTGGATCACCGGCACGGTGTCCGGAATCGCCGTGGGGGTCGGGAGCTGTTTATCCGGGACCTGGGGCTGCTCGTTTACGTTCGGGGTCGTGGTGGCATCCGCCGACGCGGTTGGCTCGGCTTCTTTGTCCGCGCCGTCTCCGCAGGCGGCTGAAAAAGCGAGCAGCGCCAGGGGCATGGCGGCAAAAGCGAATCGTCGCATCAAACTCTCCAGGTGTTCGTGGGGGCGAGTCTTGAGGGTAGGCAGCGGCCCGGTTGGAGGCAACGCGCGGGTTAATCAGTGGTTCAGGGAGCGGCGGTAGTAGACGGCGTAACGGCTTCCGATTCCACCGGCGTCGTGGTGCTCGTCGTTGTGGCGCTCGGCTCCTGGGTCGGCGTTTCCGTTACGGTTGCTGAGGCCGACGGCGATGGCGAGGGCGTGGGCGTCTCGCTGGGGACTGGCGTTGCCGAGGCCGTGGGCTGTGGCGTAGTCGAGGCGGTCGCGCTCGCTGACGGCGAAGCGGTGGCTGCGGCGGTAGGCGTGGCGGTTGGAATCTCCTTGGGTCCGCCCGTGCCGAGCGTCATCACGTCATCCAGCGCCGCAGCGAAGGCATCGACGGTCTCTTGCGGAATAGTCGTCTGTTTCTGGCTGATATCGGCTACAACGGACTTGCCCTGGCGGCCGAGGCCTTCGAGGCGGGCGCGCTGCATTTCGTCCAGGTCCTTCTGCTGGGCCGTTTCTTTCAGGTCGTCGATGTCGCGTTGGATGCGTTCGAGCTGACCCTGGGAAACGTCGCCGCGGGA
>CAZKZR010000624.1:0-2023 GCA_964557245.1 uncultured Anaerolineaceae bacterium
GCCCCAACAGCGACTTCGACCAGGAGCGCATCCCCGACCGTGGCCCCGGCGCGGATCGTTGAACCGCCCCCGGTGTTCGCCACCCAGCCGCCCGAAACGCCTTCCGTCATTTCGACTGTCGCTGGGGTGCGAGCGCCGGCATCGCTCGCAACGCCCAGCCCGTCGCCCTCACCGTCGGCCACGCCCACCGCCACCCCCGCTCCGCCGCTCACAGCCGGCGGCGCACCCCCTGCGGCATCGCCCGCTGCGGCCGCGCCGTCCCCGGCGGCGCACTCGGCAGATCCCGTGGACGAATCCACCGGCGTCCCGGAGGCATTCAGCGACATCAACCTGCCGAACCAGCTCTTTTCGGGCGGCGCGGAAGTTGCAGCTACGAATTTCGCGCTCGTTCTGGCGTTGGCGCTCGTGCTCCTCATCGGCGGCACGCTCTTCAACGTCGCTCTTGAGGAGCACGGCTCTTCCGTCCGCCTCTCCGCTCTGGCCGTGCCCGGGCCAATCTCGCCCGTTCTCCGCGCCGTTCGCGAAACGGTACGGGATGTCCTGAAAGCCTGGGCTAACCTCATTCCCGGCGAAACCTGGGTCGACCGCGCCGCGGCCCCGGTAGCCTTGCTGGCGTTTACCGCCCTCATCTACGGGTTCCTCCAGCCGGGATTCGGCTTCAACCAGCCGAGCCTGGTCGTCTTGCTCAGCCTGGTGGTCAGTAAGTGGCTGCTCACCACGCAATACGTTGGTGGCAAGGCCCTCATGGTCCGCCGGTTCACCGGAGCGAAAGCCGGGATGCAGCTCTTCCCCGCTTGCATCGTGATAGCCCTCGTCTCGGTGTTCATCTCTCGGCTCGGCAATCTGCAGCCCGGGTTCGTGATCGGCTTCGTCGCGGGCGTGAGCGTGCTCGACCGCCGGTCAGTAGACCCCCGAAAGCTGGGCCGAGCCTCCGGCATAGCCAGCGCCGTGTCCCTCCTGATCGGGATCTCCGCCTGGCTGGGCGCCGTTCCGCTCCATGCCCTCGCGCAGGATCACCCCGGCTTTTGGACAAGGCTGGGCGAATCGGTTGCCCTCTCGGTCTTCGTGGTCAGCGTCGATGGTTTGATGTTCAGCCTGATACCGCTCAAGTTCATGGACGGCGCGCAAGTCTGGCAGTGGAGTAAGCGTGCCTGGTTTTTGCTCTTCATCCCCACGGCATTCCTCTTCGTGCAGGTCCTGTTTAACGATAGCGAGTCCTACACCGGTCTATTCGCCAGGGCGCGGTCCGTGAGCGCCATCGCGGTCCTCGCCTGCTACGGAATCGTGACCTTCGGCACCTGGGCGTACTTCCGCCGTATCAGCGAGCGCGAGCCGGAAGCCGCACAACTGGAAGCCGCCGCCGGCGAATGACTCAGCCGAACCGGTAGAGCCCGCGCCAGCGTTCCATCCATTGCGCGCGTACCTCCTCCTCGGTGCGCCCCAGGTCATACGCCGGCGAGGTCAGCGGGTACGCCTCGGTCACCTCGATCATCACGAGGCCTCGGATGCGCTCGTCCGCGCGTTCGGTGGTCAGGCGGTACATGCCCATCACCGCTTCGAATTCTTCGCCTGGGCTGAGCACTCGCCCGGAGCCCTTGAATCGGTACCCCTTGCGTACGATCGGGTCGACCACGTTCAGGTCGATCGCTGGTCTTTCGCGCAGGTTCCGCATCGTCCCGGGAGAGCGAAAGTCGGCGAACACCAGTCGGTCGCTCTCCCAGTGGCGGACCGTCCCCTTCGGCGAAAGGTTCGGCGTGCCGTCACCGTTCACCGTCGCGACAAAGACCAGCGATTGCTCGTTCAGCACCCGCACCATGTCCTCGGTGATGACGCCCACGCGAGGAGTATAGGCGCCATGCGAAACGGTCGGGCCACTCTGCTATCCTCAATTCATGACCGCCCCAGCTCTCGTCGACGTCGGCACCTTGCTCTACATGAAGCCCAGCCCGGCCGGTGGCCGCCTGTGCATCACCGGGACGGGTATTTCCGTGCGCCAGATCTCGGTCCTCTACAACGAGGGCCT
>CAZKZR010000625.1:0-2018 GCA_964557245.1 uncultured Anaerolineaceae bacterium
GCGTGCATCTGGCTCTCACCCCGCAGACAGAGCGATTCTGCAATGCCGAGTTTTTCCAGGCGATGAAGCCGGGGGCCACGTTTGTGAATACCTCGAGAGGCGGAATCGTGGACGAGCAGGCCCTGTGCGATGCGGCCGCTGCCAAGCCACTCCGCCTGGGTCTGGATGTCTACGACAAGCAGCCCTCGGCTTCGGGTGTCGAGTTTGTCACCAACGTGGTCGGAATCACCGGAAGTGCCTTCACGCACCATTGCGGGGCTTCGACCGATCAGGCGCAACGGGCGGTCGCGGACGAGACGGTCCGCATCGTGCGGGTGTTTCTGGAAACGGGACGCCTGGAGAACAGCGTCAACGCGGCCGACCTGCCAGAGGTGAGGACGCATGCCCGGGAAGCGAGCGGCTCGAAGCGGTAACGGCGTTTCCCCCGGTTTGAGCAACGGAGCGTCCCGACAGCACCTCCTCGTAGACCAGTTGGACTTCGCGAACGTGATCGGGATATCCGCGAAGGAGCGGAGTTGCATCGTGCACCTCGCGCGGACTTGGAATCGCTACGCCGCCATTCACGAGGCGCTCAATGCACGACGCCAGTTCGTGCGCATCCCCGCCGGCGAAGAACATGCCGTTCCGCGGCGGATCGACCCACTCCACCACGCCGCCGAGCCTCGATGAAATGACAAACTTCCCTGCGTGGAGGTGCTCCAGTAGGACCAGGGGAGAGTTCTCGAACCATACGTGCGGCAGCACGCCCACGTCGTATTCACCAGCCTCTCCCATGAGCTGCAGGAGGTCGTAGGCACCGGCAAATGCCACTTCGGGGAATCCCGCCAGGCGCTTGCGGATAGGCCAGTCAAACCCCTGCGCTCGAATGTGAAACTGACAACGCCGGCGTACATGGTCGGGGAGCGCCACTATGGCATCCGCCAGAACATCGATTCCCTTGCTGGGCCTCATCGCGCCCAGAAACGCCAGGCGAAGCGGGCGTGGCGCATCCGGCGTCCACGGCCGAAGGTCGTAGAACGGACTTCGACGGGCGCGACGATGAAGCTGGTCAAAATGCGGCTGGCCGAGCCTCACCGTGCGGGTCCGTGATTCGTCGAGCCCGAGGCGCACATAGGTGTGCCTGACAAAGTCGCTCGGGGGGATGACGGCGGACGCGGCACCCAGGGCCTCGATGCCATCTGTCCGTCGCGATCCATACGGACCGACCACCTTCAGGTGCACCGCGGACCGGAGAAACTTCTCGTTTGCGTCAGAGGGCGACTTGGAGACCGGCTTGCGAATACTCGCCGCGTCGTCAGCTGCATTCGCTTCGATCCGGCGCTCTCCGTCCGGAGCGATCGCGGAGTTGATTCCCAACGCCAGGTCGGGATCCGGGAGCCTCGGATTGGGAATCACGTCGACGGGCTTGGCCCGGGTCACCCTGCGCTGAATGGCACGTGCAAGCAGCCTGCCGGCTCCCGTTGCTTCCTGTCCGACCACTGATTCCAGTGACTGTCCCAGTCGGCGTTTCCAGCGGTGCAGGATGGGCGTGCGCCGGCGCATGCAGCTGGTGCAGCGTGCCCCGCCTTCGTAGTCCATGCACAGGTGCCGCTCCTGGTACATCAGGTCGACCTGTGGGCAGGCGTACCAGTAGTTGTGCGGCGTGACGACGACGGGAATCTTGGCGCGGCGAAGAGAGGGAAGAACGTCCAAAGAAAGCCCTTCAAGGCTGTGGACATGAACGACGTCAACGTTCTTGGACTTGAGCCAGCGCGTCAGCAACCCACACGAGCGCGGCGAACGTGTTTCGCGGTCCATGTTGGCGAAGTTGTACGCGGCGGGCGAAAGGTTCGGACTGTTGACGAGATCGAAACACGACACGCCGCGCCACCGCTCTGTTGCGGAGATGTACGCCCATGGCAGGAGGTTGTACTTTCTTCCCGCCGCAAGATAAAGGACGCGGTGCCCGCTCATCGCGAGGCCGGCTGCGAGTTCCGAGGCCGACAGGTTGTACCCCGATCCCTGAGCGCCCTGATAGG
>CAZKZR010000626.1:0-2015 GCA_964557245.1 uncultured Anaerolineaceae bacterium
CCAGACCAACACTGTCAGTGGGCTTTCTTCCGAAACGGATCCGCCACCGCTGGCGGACGGGGTCGCGGTCCGTGCGCTTTCGCTCCTCGGGCTGAGCATGGTGGTTGCCGGGGCCATGCTTGTGCTGCTCTGGAGCGGCGCCAGCGACGCCCTTCGGCGAGGGCTCGGGGTGAGCGTGTACGCCGGCGCCGCGGTCCTGGCCATTGCTACCCTCCTCAATCTCGCCACGATCCACGATGCCTACCCCGGCGTCGGACTTAAGGACGTGATTCTGAAGACGCCGAGCGGAGGATACTGGCTGACCCGGGCAGGTCTCGCGCTGCTGATCGCCGTCGCGGCGACATTCCTCGGCGAAGCCCCGAAACGCGCCTCTGGCGCGCTTCTTGCCGCCGTCGCCATTTATCTCTGGGCCTATACGGCCACCAGCCACGCGGCCGCCGGGGCGGGCAATGCGTGGGCAAAGCCGCTGGACGTGGTGCATGCATCCGCGGCTCTCGCCTGGATTGGCGCCGTCGCGGGAGTCGCTCTCAGCGCGCGCCTCGGCTCTCGTGCCAGCGAATGGAGCCGGCTCCTCCCACGCTTCTCGTTGCTCGCTTCCTCGATGGTGTTCCTGCTTCTTGCTACGGGATTGCTCAGCGCTTTCGTGGAAATCGATCACGCGGATAAGCTCTGGGAGACCCGCTACGGCGTCACGCTGCTCATCAAGCTCGGCATCATGTTCCCGCTACTACTGCTCGCGGCCTTCAATGCAAGGCGCGGGAAATACCTGCTTGAGCGTGCAGACAGCGCCGCCCACCGCCGGTTCACCCGTTTGGCTACCGGTGAAGTCGCTCTTGGACTCGCGGTCTTCCTTGCCGCTGCCTTCCTCACCCAGACCACGGTTTCGAAGTCGATCTCCATAACGCCCGACGCCCGCGCGTTTGACCAGACGAGCGCATTCGGGGACCTGAATATTAACGTCAAGATCGACCCGAACCGGACAGGCCTGAACACGTATCGAGTGGCACTGACCGACGCCTCCGGAAGCCCGGTCACCGCGGAACGTGTCCGACTCACTTTCCGCTACCAGGACGATCCCAATATCGGCGCGTCCTCGCTTGTGCTCTCCAACAGTGGGGAGGCGTACGTGGGACAAGGCCCGTTCATGACGCTGGAAGGCAAGTGGCGCGTGGAAACGGAGATTCGCCGCGCTGACGTTGACGATGTGGTGGGGTTCTTCGATGTCAGACCGGCCGGCGCCACAGTGGTCAACGTGACGAACGGCGGAGCGTGGTCCAACCCGGCTCCCGGGCTCACCTGGAATCAGTTCGGTGGGATCGTCTTCCTGCTGGCAGGGCTCGGATTCGCCTTGTCTCGCGGGCCGGTGCGCCGAATCGGGCGCGAAGCCGCATGGGCCGCGAACGGGATGACCATGGCCGGGTTCTCGTTCGGAGTCCTGCTTCTCTTTGGTGTGCATGCCCACGAAGTGACCGGCGATGTGCCCTCGAACCCGATTTTTTCGGATGCGAACTCTATCGCGCAGGGACGGACGCTTTTCGAACAGAACTGCGCTGCCTGCCACGGCCGGACGGGTGTCCCCCCGAAGGGCCTCGATTTGAATCCTTACCCCCTGGACCTAACGGTTCATGCTCCACAACATCCGGACGGCCAGCTGTATAACTTCATCGCCAAGGGCGTCCCAGGTTCGGCAATGCGCGCCTGGGCCTCCGGCGAAGGCAAGCTCAGCGAAGAGCAGATCTGGCACCTGGTGAACTTCCTGCGCACGCTCACCCCGGTCGAGCGCTAGCTGGCGGAGCGCCGGAGCGCGAGATATTCGAGGGCGGCCAACACCAGGCACCCATTCGCCACAAATGCGACCAGCCAGTGGCCGCCCGGCTCGAACTGCGACCATTCGAGCGCCGCAGCCAACCAGATCGCCGCCCCGCCCGCGGCGTTGGCGAACGCAAGGATTCGGACGAATTGCTCGCTGGCCCGGCCGGAGAGCGCTACGGCCGCGAGTGCGATCCCCACCAGGG
>CAZKZR010000627.1:0-2014 GCA_964557245.1 uncultured Anaerolineaceae bacterium
CGCTGCCAGAAGGACGAGGGCCACGCCCCATCGAATGGGCAATCCTCACCGGTCGGGACTCCACGGCCGTCAGCGTCCACGAAATGACGGAGAAGTTCGACGCCGGTCCTGTGCTCCTTCAACGTGAACTGCCGATCGGCCCGAGAGAGACATCTGCCTCGCTCGACCACCGCTGCCGCGCGCTCGCTTCTCAGCTGGCGCTAGAACTTGTTGGCGACTTCGCCAGCGTCTGGGCAAACCGCCAGCCGCAGGGAAAAGGAACCTATTGCCACGTGCTATCTCAGGCGGACCGGACGCTCGACCCACACCTGCCGGTAGTAATGGCCGACCGTGTGATGCGCGTCAGCTCGCCTGGCAACATGTTTCTCGTGGTGGAGGGAAGGCGCTGGGTGGTCTTCGACGCTGTTTGCTGGACCGAGCGTCACGGCCTTGCGCCCGGGACGCAGGCTGCAGTCCGAGGCCGAGAGCGGCTGTTCGCAGCCGATGGTGGGTACATCCTCATTCGGCGGGCCATGCCGGAAAGTGCCGCCCGTCTTCGCTACCGGCTATCCCGCGTCTTGCGACTGGGCTGAACCTCAGGCCCGGCGTTCCACCCACGCCCGCAAAGCCGCTTCCGTGCTGTCGAATGCGATTTCCTCCCACGGGATCTCATGAGCCCCAAACCAGCCGATTTCGCTCGTCTCGTGGCCCACTTCCGCCTCGCCGACCGCTTCGGCTTCGTAGACGATCACCACAACACCGGGCTGAACCCGCGTGAAAACACCTATCAGCTGCAGGTTCTGCACTTCGAGGTGCACCTCCTCCAGCGTCT
Source organism: uncultured Anaerolineaceae bacterium (assembly GCA_964557245.1). Classification (GTDB taxonomy): domain Bacteria; phylum Chloroflexota; class Dehalococcoidia; order Tepidiformales; family Tepidiformaceae; genus Amarobacter. The sequence goes on from CAZKZR010000627.1 coordinate 812, forward strand.
CGCGGATGGCAGCTTCTTCCGCCGTCTCTCCCACGTCCATGAATCCGCCTGGGAATACCCAGAAGCCGCGTCTCGGCTCGATGTCCCGGCGCCCGAGCAGGATCTTGCCGTCGCCTCGTACCGGGATTGTCCCGGCCACCGGCCGCGGGTTCAGGTAATGGATGAATCCGCAATCCATGCAGACCATCCGGCGCCGCGTGTCGCCTTCCGGCACCGCGGTGGTCAGGCGCTGCCCGCACTGCATGCAGTACCGGCTGAACGAATGCGGGTGGCTCGACATGCGCTTCAGGACCCTCGCATGCCGGCTGGCGCCTGCTGGATTCCCATCGATTCCGGGCCCTCGATCCACTCTTCGCCGTCTTCCCACACTTCTTTCTTCCAGACCGGTACCCGCTTCTTGATCTGGTTGACCAGCCAGTGCCCGGCTTCGAAGGATTCCGCCCGGTGCCCGCATGACACAGCCACCAGGAGGCTGGCCTCGCCGATTTCCAGCCGCCCGGTGCGATGCAGGACGGCCACATCCTCGAGCCCGAACTTCTGCTTCGCCTCGTCCGCGAGTTCCGCCATGACTTTCTCGGCCATCGCGGGATAGGCATCGTATTCGAGGTAGTTCACGGCTCGGCCCAGGTTGGAATTCCGGACAACGCCGAGAAACACGTTGACCGCCCCGGATCGCGGTGATTCGACGGCCGAGACGGCCTCGTTGGTATCCAAAACGTCCGGAGTGACGCGAATCAGCATGGAACTAGCCTCCCGATACCGGTGGGATGAGTGCGATGGTGGCGCCCTCGGGCACCTGCGCGGATTCGCGCACGTACTCCTCGTTCAGGGCGTACAGAAGCGTAGGCAAGGAACTCTGCAGCTGTGGAAACCGGTCCACCACCAGGTCCCTGACCCTCCCTACCGTCTCCCCGGGCTGGATCGCCACCGTCAGGCTCCGCACCCCGGCCTTCTGCGCGACAGAAGCGAACAACAGCACCGTTACATCCACGCCGTCCATTGTAGACAGGCTCGCCGAGGATCCGCCCGCTACACTCCGCGCCTATGTTGCACCGGCTGCTGGCGGCCTCTGTCGATCTGCTATTCCCGCTTCGCTGCGTGGGATGCGGCCAGTTCGATACCGTCTTGTGCGACGGCTGCCGCTCCGATCTCGTCCCGGGCCAGGGGCCGAACCGCTGCGCATTCTGCTCCGCCGATTGGGAC
>CAZKZR010000628.1:0-2009 GCA_964557245.1 uncultured Anaerolineaceae bacterium
GTGATGGGTTTCGGTCGCGAGACCGCGGCTATCACCGGCAAGGTGCTGCGAGAACCGGCGCGCACTCATGGCGAATCGGGCCGCAAGGCTTCGGAGTTCATCGAGGTGACCATCGAAGCGCCGGACCTTTGCCGGCGTTTCACGGCTTCGGTGATAGAGAACGTGACGATCGGACCGTCGCCCGCATGGATGCAGGAACGGCTGCAGAAAGCCGGCATGCGGCCGATCAACAACGTCGTGGACATCACGAACTACGTGATGCTCGAGACCGGCCAGCCGCTCCACGCCTTCGATTATGACCTGGTGCGCGGGAAGAAGATCATCGCCCGACGGGCCGCGGACGGCGAAAAGCTGGTGACGCTGGACGGAGTGGAGCGCGAGTTCGACAGCGAAATGCTGCTCATTTGCGACGGCGCCGGCCCGGTCGGTGTGGCCGGCATTATGGGTGGCGGCAACAGCGAAGTGAGTGAGCACACGAAGAACGTGTTGCTCGAGATAGCCAACTTCCGGCCCGGCAGCATCCGGCGGACTTCGACGTACCTCAAGCTGCGGACCGAGGCGTCGTTGCGGTTCGAAAAGGGCCTTGGCATGGAGATGCCGGAATACGCACAGCATCGCGCGCTGCACTTGTTCGAAGCGTTGACCGGCGGATCGGTGGCAAGCGGCCTCGTGGATGTCTATCCGGGCAAACAACCCCGCCCCACGATCGTGGTGGAAGCCGCCCGAATCGAGCAGGTGCTTGGGATTGTCATCCCCACGGAAGACGTGCGGCGGATCCTGACGGACCTGGGGTTCGTCTGCCACTTCGTGCCTCCTGGGAAGTACAGCGTGCAGCCGCCGGACTGGCGCCCGGATGTGGAACTGGCCGATGACGTGATCGAGGACATCGGCCGAATCTACGGATACGACAAGTTGCCCACCACAATGTTGCGAGGACGGCTTCCGTCGCCGGAATTCGATCCGCTGCGGGACCTGCGCGAGCGGGTGCGCGACCTCGCGGCCGCGCTGGGGTTCCAGGAGACGATCAGCTACACGCTCACCGACAAGGCGCGGTTACAGCGAATGGTGCCGGCAACGGATGCCGTCAGAAGTGACCCCCTGGGGGTAGTCAATCCGGTGGCCGCTCAGCACACGTTCCTGAGGACCTCGCTGCGGCCGTCGGTCCTTGAAACCTATGCTGCGAATCGACACCACGAGGACGGCGCGCTGCGTGTGTTCGAGGTGGGCTTCGAGTACCTGCCGGTGGAGGCGGACCTCCCGCATGAACGGCCGGTGTTGTGCGCGGCGTTGGGCGGCGCGAGGGAATCGCGCTGGCCCCACACCGGCGGTGACAACCTGGACTTCTATGACGCGAAGGGCTTCCTCGAGGCCCTACTGCGCGACCTCGGAGTGCAAGTGAGCTTTGGCCCCGTCGATGAATTCGGGTTCCTCGAGGGCCACACTGCGGAGGTTCGGGCAGACAACGAACCCGTTGGCATCCTCGGACAGGTCCACCCCGACAACGCCAGGATGTTCGATATCAGCGACCCGGTGTTCGTGGTGGAGCTCTCCATCGAGGCGCTGGTTCGGCATTTGCCGGAACGGCCGGATTACACGGCGCCTTCGCGGTTCCCAGAAGTACGCCAGGACCTTGCCCTCGTGGTGGATGCGGACACCCCGGCGGGCCGGGTACTCGAACTCGTCCGAACGCACCGAAGCGGCGGTATCCGGATCAAGGCGGACATCTTCGACGAGTACCGCGGAAAGGGCGTGCCGGAAGGCAAGAAGTCGCTCGCCATCGCCATGAGATTCCAGGCGCCGGACCGGACGTTGACGGATGCGGATGTGGCAAAGGTGCAGAGCGGCTTGCTGACGCGACTCGGGCGTGAGTTCGGGGCGACCGTCCGGGGGGCATGATGTCTTCCGACACACCCGCCGTTGACCTGTAACCTCGCTCGCTACCGCGTGAACCTGCGAGGCGATAGATTCCGGACATGACATCGAAGGCCCCCCAGAAAACCTCCGCGGTG
>CAZKZR010000629.1:0-1997 GCA_964557245.1 uncultured Anaerolineaceae bacterium
CCGGCACGCCCGGTTCGAGCACGTCTTCGCCCTTCACAATGGCTTCGTACGTCTTCACACGGCCGACAACGTCGTCCGATTTCACGGTAAGGAGTTCCTGGAGAATGTGGGCCGCGCCGTACGCTTCGAGGGCCCACACTTCCATTTCGCCGAAGCGCTGGCCGCCGAACTGCGCCTTGCCACCGAGCGGCTGCTGAGTGATGAGGCTGTACGGGCCGGTGCTCCGGGCATGGATCTTGTCTTCCACGAGGTGGATGAGCTTGAGCATGTAGATGTAGCCAACGGTCAGCGGCTGGTCGAAGGCATCGCCGGTGCGGCCGTCGTACAGCTTCATCTTGCCGAACAACGGGGGCGGAACAGCGGTTTCGCGGTAGACGGCCTGCGCCATCTCCTCCAGCTGTACCTTGCTGTGCTTGCCCTTGTCCAACAGCTTCTGCCCGTCGGTTGCGCGCTTCTCGTTGAGCCAGATTTCGAGGCAAGCCCGGCTGGCCGCGCCGTCTTCGGGAGCGGTCAGGATCGGGGCCGGGTCGTAACCCTTTTCGCGGAGCCATGCGCCGCAGGCCTCGACATCGAACCCGCGGTCTCGCGGGTCGACGTAGTAGACCGCGCCGGATTCCTGCGCGAGCCACGCGCGAGCGAGCGCGTCGTCGATCTGGATATCGCTGGCGCCGTCGAAGACCGGCGTCACGGCGCGGAAGCCGAGGACGCTCGCAGCCCAGCCAAGGTGCGTTTCAAGCACCTGGCCGATGTTCATGCGGCTCGGTACGCCGATCGGGTTGAGGATGATATCGATTGGCGTGCCGTCTTCGAGGTAGGGCATGTCTTCGCGCGGAAGAATCCGGCTGATGACGCCCTTGTTCCCGTGGCGGCCGGCCATCTTGTCGCCTTCTGAGAGCTTGCGCTTCTGGGCGATACTGACGCGGACAAGCTTGTTCACCCCAGCAGGCAGGCTCTCGTGGTTCGAGCGGTCGAAGACCTTGACCTCGATGACCTTGCCCTTTTCGCCGTGCGGTACGCGCAGGCTCGTGTCCTTCACCTCGCGCGCCTTCTCGCCGAAGATCGCGCGCAGGAGCTTCTCCTCCGCGGTGAGTTCGGTTTCGCCCTTCGGGGTGATCTTGCCGACGAGGATGTCGCCTTCGCGGACTTCCGCGCCGATGCGGATGATCCCGTCCTCATCCAGCTGGCTCAGGCTCTCTTCGCCGACGTTCGGGATGTCCCGGGTGATTTCCTCGTCGCCCAGCTTGGTCTGCCGTGCTTCGACTTCGTGCTTCTCGATATGGATCGAGGTGAACTTGTCTTCGCGCACCATGTTCTGGGAGAGGATGATCGCGTCTTCGAAGTTGTAGCCTTCCCAGCTCATGAACGCGCAGAGCACGTTCTGACCGAGGGCGAGGTTGCCGCCCTGGGTGCTGGAGCTGTCGGCGATCGGCTGGTCCTTCTCCACCCGGTCGCCGCGGAAAACGAGCGGCCGGTGGTTCAGGCAGGTGCCCTGGTTCGAACGCGTGAACTTGGTCAGCGGGTACTCCTGCTTGCCAAGGTCCATGTCGTCGTACTGGATGACGATGCGGTTGCCGCTGGCTTCGAGCACTTCGCCCGGCCCTTCGGCGACCTTCACGTGGCCACTGTCGACGGCAGTGCGGCGCTCCATGCCGGTGCCAACGAGGGGGACCTCGGGGCGGACCAGCGGGACTGCCTGGCGCTGCATGTTCGCGCCCATGAGTGCGCGGTTCGCATCGTCATGCTCAAGGAACGGGATCAGCGCCGTGGCGACTGACACCATCTGCTTCGGCGAAACGTCGATGTAGTCCACTTCCGTCGGGTGGACGGACTTGAAGTCCTCGAACTGCCGGATCTCGACGCGCTCGTCGATGAAGTGGCCGGCTTCGTCCAGCATGGTGTTGGCCTGGCCGACCTTGTACTTGTCTTCCTGGTCCGCGGTCAGGTAGACGATGTCGTTGGTCACCCACGGCCGAATGGCAACGGAACGGCCGGCGGCT
>CAZKZR010000630.1:0-1997 GCA_964557245.1 uncultured Anaerolineaceae bacterium
GGTCGTTCACCAGGCGGCGGGCCTTGATTTCGATCGCCTTGATGCGGTCGAGCAGCTCCGGCGGGATGCCGCCCGGTTGCTCCGGTGCATGGATGGGGACAGGCGTGCGATCGCGTTTCCGCAAAAAGGGCGACTTCACGGGTGGCCCTCGTTAGGGAACATCCACTCCATCCAGGACGCGATCGATGATGTCGTCGGTAGAGAGTTCCTGCGCCTCGGCTTCGTACGTGGTCACGACGCGGTGCCGGAGGACGTCATGGGCGAGCGACTTCACATCATCCGGCGTGGTGTACGCGCGGCCTTGAAGGAAGGCGTGAGCCCTCGCAGCCTGGGCGAGGGCGATGCTCGCCCGCGGAGAGGCGCCGTAGCCGATGAGCGAGGCGAGTTCAGGCAACCGGTAGGCGGCCGGACGGCGCGTGGCGTACACCAACTGCACGACGTAGTCCTTCAGCGCGTCGTCGATGGCCACTTCGTTGAGGCCGCGACGCGCGGCGGCCAGGTCGACGCGGGTGGCGACAGTGCGGACCTGCGGGGCATCCGAGCTGAGGCTCATCTCCAGGATCTGGCGCTCTTCCTGGCGGGTGGGGTAGTCCACTTTGACTTTGAGCAAGAACCGGTCGAGCTGGGCTTCAGGGAGCGGGTAGGTTCCCTCCTGCTCGATGGGGTTCTGGGTGGCCATGACCAGGAATGGTTCGTCGAGGGGCATGGTCTCCCCACCGATCGAGACCTGACGCTCTTGCATGGCTTCGAGGAGGGCAGACTGCACCTTGGCGGGCGCGCGGTTGACTTCGTCGGCCAGCACGAGGTTGGCAAACACTGGACCTTTGCGAATGGTGAAGCGGCCCTCGGCCTGGCTGAAGATTTCGGTCCCGATGAGGTCAGCCGGGAGAAGGTCCGGCGTGAACTGAATGCGGACGAAATCGAGGTCGAGGGCGCTGGCGAGGGTGGAGACGGTGAGCGTCTTGGCGAGACCGGGGACGCCTTCGACCAGGATGTGGCCGTGGCAAAGCATGCCCACGAGAAGCCGATCGATCAGCATCTCCTGACCGACGATGACGCGGTGCACTTCGGTGCGCACCTGGCTCAGTGTTTCCGCTACCGATGCGGATTGAGCGGATAGCGTGTGAGCGCCGGCAGCCAAGGGCTACTCCGGGACGGAAGAGTCCGGTGATTGTAGGGGTTGAACCTGTAAAGGGGCGATGAATAGCCTGTGACGAACTATCTCAATGATCCGGCAACTGGTGGGGACTAATCCTCGATGGGAGCATCGGATTGCCAGCGGTAGCTGGCCCGGGCGAACGCGAGCGCCCAGACCTGCCGCGCCCCAGCGTCTTTCAGAACAGCGCAGCATTCGGCCACCGTCGCTCCGGTGGTAATCACGTCGTCGACAATGGCGACTGATAAGCCATCGAGACGGGGTCCCTGGTACCGGAAGGCGCCGCCGACGTTCGCCTTGCGGTCCGCGAAGGCGCTACCGACCTGGCGACGCGTCCTCCGGGTACGCGAAAGACCTTCAGCCGGCGCCCAACCGGCCTGCTCCAACAGAACCCGCGATTGGTTGAAGCCCCGCTGTTTTTCGCGCGACGGATGGAGCGGGACAGCGAAGAAGCGGTCAATCGCGGTGTCTTCGACGAGGGGACTCATGAGCGACGCCATCTTGGGCGCGGCGGCGCGGTAGTAGCGGTACTTCAGCGCGTGGACGAGTTGCCGGGCCGCCCCGGTCATTTCGAAGGCGGATCGGGCGCCGTCCAGCTGGTGCATGTGGAAGCAACGGGGGCAGTTGCCTTCCTGGTCCCAATCGGCGGAGCAGAATGCGCAGCGGTTCGGCCCCTCGCCCGGGACGAGCCCTGCGCGACAGCCGTCGCATAAGACGGCATCGAACCGTCCGCACCCCACGCAGCGAAGCGGGAACAGGAGATCGACAGGGGCCGCGAGCAGCCGGCGCAACATAGGCGCGGAGTGTAGCGGGCGGATCCTCGGCGAGCCTGTCTACAATG
>CAZKZR010000631.1:0-1991 GCA_964557245.1 uncultured Anaerolineaceae bacterium
CCAGGCCGGTGCAACAGTTCGATCCCGAGGCGTCGGACCTCGCGGCTGAATGCCGCCGGATGGCAGAAGCACTGGATCGAGAAGGTGGTCTGGATGTGGCGCTTCTCGGGATCGGAATGAACGGCCACCTGGCGTTTAACGAGCCCGGCAGCACAGCGGGCAGTGGAACCCGCGTGGTCCAACTGCACGAATCCTCTCGGATAAGTGGTTCGCACTGCTGGGGCGAGGAAACGCCGTCCTGGGGTCTGACGCTCGGTTTGCGGGAGTTGCTCGGCGCGCCGGCCGTCATCGTAATGGCAAACGGCTCGGCGAAGGCAACGGTCGTAGCCCGGGCACTGCGCGGTCCCGTTACTCCAGATGTTCCGGCCAGCCTTGTCCGGCACTCTCAGAACGCGGTCTGGGTGTTGGATACCGCAGCCGCCAGCGCACTGGACGGCGCGGAATCACGCTGAAGCGCGATCGTAGACGAGTTCTCCTCGGCAGATGGTCTTCTGCACTCGGCATTCCGCATCGAGCAACACGATGTCCGCGTCCATCCCGCGGTCCAGGTGACCTTTGCGGTTGGCAGCGCCGGCGACCCTCGCGGGGTTGGTCGAACACATCCGGAACGCGGTCCCGAGGTCGATGCCGAGGAAGTCCATCGTATTGCGGAAATGCTGGTCCATGGTCTCAACGCTTCCGACGATAGTCCCATCCGCTTTGGCCGCTTTGCCGCCGGAAACGGTCACTTCTTCGCCGGCGAATCGGCCGGTCTCGGCCGCCATGCCAGCCAGGTGGAGGTTGTCCGTCACAACCACGGCGCGGCTTGGCCCGAGAACTCGATACGCCATCTGGAGCGTTTCACGGCCAACGTGCGCGCCGTCGCAGATCAGTTCGCACGTCGCCTGGTCCTGGAGGAGCGCCGCAACCACCGGACCGCCTTCGCGCTGGTGAATCGGACGCATGGCGTTAAACAAGTGGGTCACGTGCCGGATGCCCGAATCGAATCCCGCGCGGCACTGCTCCACCGTGGCATCGGTGTGGCCCATCGCGGGGACGGCGCCGCTCCCCGAAATGGCGACCGCCAGTTCGAGAGCGAGCGGCAGTTCCGGCGCCATCGTCACCTGCCGGATGTGCCCGCCCGCGGCCTCCTGGAAGCGCAGGAACTCCTCCCGCACCGGCGGCCGCAGCATCTCTTTCGGGAAAGCGCCCTGGCGCAGCGGATTGATGAAGGGGCCCTCCATGTGGAAGCCCAGCACCTCCGCCCCATCCGTCTGGCCGACGAGCGGGGCCAGCGAGGAGAAGATACCTTCGGTGTCCGCGGCATCGCGACCGACCGTGCTGACAAGGAACGAGGTGACACCGTTGGCAGGCGCCCACTTCGCATAGGCACGAATGCGCTCCGGGTCCCGCGTGAAGAATGAATGCCCCCCGCCGCCGTGCACGTGGACATCGATCAGGCCCGGGCCCGCCGTGAGACCGGAGGCGTCGATTGTCTCGGCCTCAGGCTCGACGAGGTTATGGCCGATCGCCACGATCCGGCCTGCGTGACAGAGAACGTCCGCTTTCAGTGGCCCAGAGGCGAGGGCGAGCACGCTATTGCGAATCAGTAAGTGCCGGGACATTTGGCTTTACGCGTTCCTTGACGGGGGCATGGGCCGCTCCTACGGTTGCGAAAATCCGGCGCGAGCAGCACTCAGTGAGCGTACGCTTTTCACGGCGCAAATGGTGGGTTGCGGCACTCTTGACCGCGTCGTTCGGCGCCGCGTACGGATCGCTGGTCGCCTACCAACAGGTAGATACCTACCTCTTCCCAGCGAACGAACTCAAACTACCCGCCGTCTCGGTCTCGATCCCCAACACCGACATCGGCGTCGATGTATCGCTGCCAGGCATCGCTACGGCAGGCCCTGAACCATGGCGGCCTGAAGACCGGATAAACATCCTGGTGCTCGGCCTGGACCGCCGGCCGAATGAGCCGGAAGAGGCGAGTTTCCGAAGCGACACGATCT
>CAZKZR010000632.1:0-1991 GCA_964557245.1 uncultured Anaerolineaceae bacterium
CGCCTGGAAGTGCGCGAAGCGCGGGTCGACGGCATAGCTCACCTGCGCTGAAGCCAGGCCATAGCCGAAGCGCTGATAAATCGCGCCCATTCTCGCCCAGAGGATGGCGAAGTGCTGGTCGCGTTCGTGCATCAGGCGAAGGGCTTCGCTCATCACCTGGCGCAGCAGACCCTGTCGCCGATGTGCAGGCAGTGTGCCCACGGCCGTGACGCCGCCCATCTTCACCGGGTTGCCGTTCAGCCGAACCGTGAACGGCAGCGTGGCCAGGGTCGTGGCCATCTTTCCGTCCACCCAGGCGCATGTTGTCCAGTCTGCGGCGGGCGTCGTCAGGTCGTCGCGGGGGGAGGGTGCTGCCGCGAAGACGTAGTTCACGTTCTTCTGGTACTGCTTCAGCTCTTCGCTATCGCGGCAGGAGCGGACTTCAATGGCCATGGCGCGGCATCCTCGGTCAGTGTCGAATCGACGGAGTATAGCGGGCGGTCAGGGCTGCAGCGGGACGAGGGTGGCCGGCTCGTCGAGGCGAAGCTGATACACCCCGCAAACGTCTACAGTTTGGAACTCGCGCGCCCATGAGGGCACGGCAAGGCCGCCGAAGCGCAGCCACCTCTGGCCGGCGCCGTCATAATGGTAAAGGTCGTCGAATTCGCCGCTCAGACTGCCAAGTGCGTCGGCCGCCGCCTCCGAAGCGCCGAGGTACACAAAATCGTTCCAGCCGGCCTTCAGTTGCACGGGCAGCGGAAACGAAAGCGAGAACCCGCCCGGCAAAGTCGCCGCGGTCTCGGCGTAAAGCCAGTACGATTCGCCGGGTTGGACGCTGGTGAGCGTTCGCCCGATGGTCGTCGTCGCGAACCAGCGTTCGAAATCGCCGGTGCCGTCGATCAGCCGGTAAATGGCAGTCACGGATGGGACCGGTGAGAAACTGCCGAGCAGGGTGACCGGCTCCGACCCGAAATATCCCACATGGTTCCAACCGGCGTGCAATTGCACGTTGCCGCACAGGACGGATCCTGCGCCAACCCGGGCGGAAGGTCCGAACTCGCTGGAGTTGCCGTCCGCATCACTCGCGAGGGCTATCAGCCAATCTCCCGGCGAAGCGGCCGGATTGTCGACTGTAAACTGGCCGCTGGCGTCGGCAGTGACGATCCCGCCACTCAGCGGCGCAAGTCCGTAGTCATGCGCGCCGCCAGGTTGATGGACGGCGACATAGATCTGCACCTGGCACCCGGCACACGAGACCCCCGTAACTCGCGTCTGCGTGGCCCGGATGATCGCGGGGTGGTTCATCCCTCCGTTGGGGCCCGTGTCCGAGTCCCCCACGTCGCTTGGATTGACGATCCCGTCTGCGCCGAGATCGATGGCAAGTGTCCCGATGCCGTCAAAAATGTTGCTGACCAGGCGGTTGCGAGTCACGGAGACACCGTCGGCATCGGCCGCAATAGCGACGCCGACATCCGCGTTGGCGAAGGTGTTGTTGGTGACCAGCGTCTCGTTTGATGGCTGGCTCAACAAGACGCCTGTCCCCACGGGCGCGCTCGCGTTGTTCACGGCGCGGCCGATCGTGTTGCGTTCCAACTGGACCCCTGAGAACGCGGCGGCCCCTCCGGCGCCGACGAAGATCCCGACCGCTGCGTTGCCGATGGTATTGCCCCCGCCGGCCACGGAGGACGGCGCGCCAATCCGGACGTTCGCAGCGGATACCACGATTCCGGTCGCAACGGGATCGGGAGCGCCGGCGCTGGTGAACCCGATCGTGTTTCCACGCACGACGCTTCCAGCGCCGCCCACGGCGATTCCCGCTGCGCACCCACCGAACGAGTTTCCCGACTCGCCTCCGCCGACGGTCGCGTTTTCCGCCACGATAGCGAGACAACTGCCCGCGAACCCCTGGATCGCGAAGTTCGTCAGTTTGAAGCCCGGCCCCGTGACCGTCAGGCCGTTATTGACCACCGTCAGGCCCGTGGAAGCATTGCGCAGGACGACTCCAGCGCCTG
>CAZKZR010000633.1:0-1987 GCA_964557245.1 uncultured Anaerolineaceae bacterium
CAAGGACGTCCATACCATCCACGGTCACGGCCGGCATGTTGTAGGCCGCGGCCAGTTTAGGGATGTCGGTCGAAAGCGACTCCTTCAAGGGCACGCCCATGCCGTATAGGTTGTTCTCGCAGAAGAAGATGGTCGGCGTTTTCCAGAGAACGGACATGTTGAGCGATTCGTGGAACTCGCCTTCGCCAACGGAACCATCGCCGAACACGCAGAGGGCGACCGAATCTTCCTTCTTCATGGTGGCGGCCAGGCCGAGGCCGACGGCGAGGGGGAGATGGGCAGCCACGATGGCGTACCCGCCCAGGAAGCCTTTCGTCACATCGTAGAGGTGCATGGACCCGCCGCGGCCGCCGCTCACGCCGGTGGCCTTGCCCATGAGCTCAGCCATGACTCTGTTGGGGTCCAGACCGCGTGCGAGTGCGTGCCCGTGGTCCCGGTAGTGCGTGACGATCTTGTCGCGCTCTTCGAGGGCGGCCATCATGCCCACCGCGCACGCTTCCTGCCCGGTGTAGAGGTGCAGGAAGCCGCGGATTTTGCCCTTGGTATACAGCTCGCCGCACTTTTCTTCGAAGCGGCGGATTAGCATCATCTGGTAGAGGAACATGCCGAGCTGCTCGGCGCCGAGCTTCTCTGCTTCCTGTGTCTCTATCGTCACCGGGATACGGCTCCTTGGGGCTGTGGGGCGCCTGCTCGGCGCCGGGCGATGTGGATCGCCTCGCCATCAACGGCGAGTGCGGCTTCCTTTATGGCTTCGGCGAGGGTCGGGTGCGTGTGCACGGCGAACCCGACTTCGGTAGTTGTGGCTTCCAGGAGTGCAACCATTGTCGCTTCGCCGAGCAGATCATTGATGTCATAGCCGACCATGTGAATGCCCAGAACCTGGCCGGTAGGTTCGTCGGCGACGACTTTAACGAAGCCTTCGGTATGGCCGACAGCGACAGACTTGCCGAGCGCGGTGAGCGGAAATCGTCCAGTTTTCACCGTGAACCCCGCGTCCCTGGCGGCCTTTTCGGTGTAGCCGATGGAGCCGACGTTGGGCTGGCAGAAGGTGGCTCGCGGCATTTGGACGTAATCGAGCGTGGTCACGGATTTGCCCGCGATGTGCTCCGCGGCAATTACGCCCTGCTGCATCGCGACGTGCGCGAGCATCAGTTTTCCAGTCACATCACCGATGGCGTAGATGCCCGGCACGTTGGTTTGCATCGAATCGTCGATGGTAATGAAGCCGCGCTGTGTGACGACGCCGGCTGCCTCCAGATTCAGTCCCTGGGTGTGCGGCACGAAGCCAACGGCGACAAGGACGGCATCAGCGTCGATGGACTGCTCGGACTCTTCGCTCTTGATTCGGACTGTGGCGCTCCCGTCCTTCAGGTCGAGGCCTTCGAAGCGAGTTTTGACCAGGCAAGTAATGCCACGTTGTTCGAAGGACCGCTTGAGCGCACGACCAGCATCGGGGTCTTCGAGGGGCAGCAGCGTGTCGAGCAACTCGATCACCGTGACTTCGGCGCCGTAGCTCCGCCAGAGGTGAGCAAACTCGACGCCGATTGGGCCGGCACCAATCACCACGGCCCGTTTGGGAACCTCGCGGCGTTCCAGGACTTCGCGGCTGGTGAGGACGACTTTCCCATCCGCTTCCACTCCGGGAAGCATCCGGGTGGACGCGCCTGTCGCGATCACGATCGACCTGGCCTGGTAGTTGGTTCCGCCGGCCAGGACAGTACGCGTGTCCTTGAGGCTGGCTGCGCCGGTGACCGTGGTCACGCCGTTGTCCTTCAGCAGACCTTCGACACCGCCAACAACCTTGTCTACAACGCCCCGGGATCGGTCGATGGCCGCACCGAGGTCGAACGTGGCTCCATCGACCCCGTGGATACCCCAGGATTCGGCTTCACGGACCATGTTGACGACATCGGCGTTTTTGAGGAGGGCCTTACTTGGGATGCAGCCCCAGTTCAGGCAAAGGCCGCCAACGCGGTCTTTTTCAAAG
>CAZKZR010000634.1:0-1958 GCA_964557245.1 uncultured Anaerolineaceae bacterium
GCTGGACGAGGCGACGTCGGCGCTCGATTCCGAGGTCGAGGCGGCGATCCAGGAAAGCCTCTACCGGCTGATGCAGGGGAAGACGGTGATCGCCATCGCCACCGTCGCTATCGCCGCGACCATCGCCGTGGTCAGCGAAAACCCGTGGATCATCATGGCCGATGCTCTCTTCATGGGTTTCGCATCAACCCAGGTTGCCTTGCTGGCGCACGACGTTGGTCACCGCCAGGGCTACCGCGGCCGCCGCACGAACCTGATCGCGCGCGCTGTGTTCGGCAATGTGTTGCTGGCCGTCAGCCACTCCTGGTGGAACGACAAGCACAACCAGCACCACGCCACCCCGAACCACATGGAGAAGGACCCGGACGTCCAGATCCCGATGCTGGTGTTTTCGCGCTACCAGATCGCGTCTCGCCCGCGCTGGCTGCGGCCGATGATCGCCATCCAGGCGTTTTCGCTCGTCTTCCTGATGCCCTTCCAGGCGGCGAACATGCGCCTGATCAGCCTGAGGCACCTGACCAGCCCGGACGCTTCGCACCGCTGGCTCCAACTGGCGTTGATGCTGTTGCACTTCGGCGCCTACGGGTTGCTGATCTTTCTCATCGGTGTCCCGTGGGGCATCGCCTTTGCGCTGGTTCACCAGGCCTCGTTCGGCCTGTACAACAGCTCGGTCTTTGCTTCGAACCACAAGGGCATGCCGCTCACCACTGACGGGACGCGCCTCGATTTCTTCCGGGAGCAGGTGATCACGTCGCGGAATGTGGCGGCGCACCCGCTGACGGACTTCTGGTACGGCGGCCTCAACTACCAGATCGAGCACCACCTCTTCCCGACGATGCCGCGCTGCAACCTGCGTAAGGCGCAGCCCATCGTGGAGGCGTTCTGCAAGGATCTCGGTGTGAGTTACCACACGACGGGGCTCTTCGAGTCCTACCGCGAAGTGCTCAGCCACCTGCACCGTGAGAGCGCGTCCCTCCGCGGCGGCGAGGCAGTCGCCTAAGGCGGCTCTCGAAAGCGTCTCCCGCGCTGGTGTAGGCTTCGCGCGTGACCGTGGACCTCGCCTGCCCTGAAGCGATCAATGCCCCGGCCGACTATTTCGGGCGGGCCCTGCAAGATGGGCCGGTCCAATGGAGCGACGCCCAGCGGGCCTGGGTCGCTCTCTCCCATGTTGAGGTGGAGGCGGGGTTCCGCGACAACGACAACCTTTCAGCCGAACGGAGCGGTGCATTTGCGCGGGCTGCGCAGGGCCGCACGGAGGCCTTCGGCAAGGCCGTCGAATTGCTGAGCGGCTGGATGAACTTCCGTGATCCGCCGGCGCACACCCGGCTTCGGGAACCAGTGAAGGGCGCCTTCACGCCTCGCGCCGTCTCGGCCCTGGAGGGGCAGGTCCAGCAGATCGTGGATACCGCCATCGATGCATTCGAAGGCGACGTGGTGGACTTGAACGCCGCGCTGGCGCACCCGGTGCCGGCGCTGGTAATAGCCGCGATCCTTGGGGCGGACCCAGCGGACCGCAGGCGCTTCAGCGGTTGGTCTGACGATATCGGACGGCTGGTCTTCGCCATGGAGCCGGGGAAGATCGCGGAAGAGCCGGTGAACCGCGCCGTCGCCGAGTTCGTCACGTTCTTCTCCGCGCTCATCGAACGGGAACGGCGCGAGCCATCAGCCAGCCTGCTTTCGGCAATTGTGCATTCGGAGATCGGACAGCTGAGCGAGATGGAGCTGGTGGGCGCTTGCACGCTGCTTCTCTTCGGAGGCCACGAAACGACTACGACACTGCTCGCGAATGCGCTTTCGCTCTTGCTCGAGCGGCCGGACCTGGTGGCGTGGCTGCGGGCCAACCCGGATTCGACTGCTTCAGCGGTGGAGGAGTTCATGCGCGTCTGCGGGCCGGCGCGGAGCATGCCGCGCAAGGTGGCGAAGACGCACGAACGCGGCGGCCACACCCTGCAGGCCGG
>CAZKZR010000635.1:0-1958 GCA_964557245.1 uncultured Anaerolineaceae bacterium
GGGCTTTCATGTAGAAGGCCTCCTGTTCGGCGATCGCGCTTTCGCAACCGATAAGGGTCATCGTGAGCTCGGATACTCGGATACGGTCGCCGGTGATTGTGGCTGTGCCGCCGAAGCTATTACATGAGCCGTTGCCGGTGACCTTCGAGCCGTCGAAGGTGAGCGTGGCTGTTACATTGGGGATAGCTGCATTACCCACGGCATCGATGAGCACCCAGCTCGTCCCGTCGAGTTTCGGCGGTTCCGGTTCATCGTCGCCCGAATCGGACCCGCAGCCTGCGGCGAACAGAGAAATCATGGCGAGGCAAGCTGCGACACCGAGAAGCCGTTTCATCGGCGTCATCCTAGCGGCACGTCAAGAACCGCAGCCAATCGCTGAATCGATGATTTCAATCCGCCATAACGCGACCGCATGGTAACCTCCGAGACCGAATATTCCTCCCACTGGAGTCTCCATGCCTCGAAAGAAGGTCACAATCGTCGGCGCCGGAATGACCGGCGGCGCCATGGCCCAGCGCCTCATCGAACGCGATATCGCGGATGTCGTCCTCCAGGACGACCCTCAGTTCGCCGGCACCATGCACTTCGGCAAGGCGCTCGACGAATCGCAGGCCTCCTCCTGGGAAGGCTATTCGATGCGCATCTCGGCCACCGACGGCTGGGAAGAGACCGCTAACTCCGATGTCGTCATCGTCACCGCCGGCGCGCCGCGCAAACCCGGCATGACCCGCGAAGAGCTGCTCAACGGCAACGCCGACATCGTTGCCGCCAAGGTTTCGGCCGCCGCAAAGGCCTCGCCGAACGCCGTCCTCATCATCTTCTCGAACCCGATGGACGCCATGTGCCAGGTGGCCATGAAGGCCAGCGGCTTCCCTCGCGAACGTGTCGTCGGCCAGGGTGGAGCGCTCGATAGCGCCCGCTACCGCTACTTCGTCGCCGACGCCCTCGGCGTCTCCGTCCGCGATGTGCATGGTTACGTCATCGGCGGCCACACGGACACCACCATGGTCCCGGTCGTTTCGCAGACCCGCATCGGCGGCGTCCCGTTGACCGACCTCCTTCCTGCCGACCAGGTGCAGGCGCTGGTTGCTCGCGCCATGCGCGGCGGCGCCGAGATCGGCGAGCTCTACAAGACCGGTTCCGCCTACTTCGCCCCTTCGGCCGCCACAATCACCATGGCCGAAGCGATCCTGATGGATCAGCGACGCCTCATCCCCTGCTCCGTCTTCCACCAGGGCGAATACGGCATCCGCGACGTCTTCAGTGGCACCGTCTGCCAGCTCGGCGAAGGCGGCATCCAGCGCACCTTCGAACTCCCGCTGACCGACGACGAGCGCTCGCGCGTCGTTGCCGCGGCGGACGCCACGAAGGAACTGCTGAAGCTACTCAACTAGGCCGCACCGGGCGGCCGGGAGTCTCGAATATGGCCGGCCGCCGCTACTCCGAACGCCTCGGTGAAATCACCGACCAACAATTCCAGGCCGCCCTGGATCGATTCGGTCTGGGGCGGTTTTTGCGTGCGGAGCCCATTGCCAATGGGCTCTTCGGGCAGAACGTGTTGGTCACCGCGAGCAGCGGTGAGTACATCTTTCGCGGAGCGCCGCACTGGAATCCCGCCGGCGAAGACGACTGGCAGTTCCAGAAGGAGCTCTTCTTTTCGCGCCTTGTCCATGACAACCCTGCTGGCCCACCGGTCGCCTGGCCGTACCTGCTCGAAGAAGGCCGCGACATCTTCGGGTGGGGCTTCGCGCTCCAGCCCAGGTTGCCGGGCGGTCCGCTCCTTCAGCCAATGGCGGACAAATACTCGGAGAGCGATCAAGTGGCGATGGCGGCGGAGTTGGGTTCCGCGCTTGCTGCCTTGCACACCACCCGCGTCGGCTCTGCCGGCTCCCACAACCGTCACGCAGACAGTATCGACCCACTCGCGACCGGTTTTGCGTCATACGTCGAGGCGACAA
>CAZKZR010000636.1:0-1952 GCA_964557245.1 uncultured Anaerolineaceae bacterium
CTCCCGCCGGGGATTGGTCGTTGCTCACGATCTCGGTCCAGCTGTATGCGCAGCCCGAGCTGCTGTTCGATGTACCGCCTGAGGCGTTCGACCCACCGCCGGCCGTGGTCAGTTCGGTTGTACGGATGACGCTGCGTCCGGAACCTCTCGTGCCGTTTGAGCAGATTGAGGCGTTCTTTGAGTTCGTTTCCAAGGTGTTCCGCAACCCGCGCAAACAGATTCACAACGGTCTGAAACGAAGCGGCTGCGTGCCACCTGATTTCGCCGATGCGGCCCTTGAAAGCGCCGGCATCGCGGCGACCAGGCGCCCCGAGACCCTCACGATCCAGGAGTGGCGGCTGCTTATAGCCGCTTGCCTCGAGGTTCGCCGGGGTGAGTGATCGGCGTTCTGCCGCCGCCCATGCCAAGATCAATCTGGTCCTGGAGGTCCTCGGGATCCGCGGCGATGGTTACCACGAGATCGACACGGTCCTGCAGGAAGTTGCGCTCGACGACATCGTGTCAGTCGAAGTGGCCAACGATTGGCGGCTTACGGCGAGCGGACCATTCGCTAAGGGCACGCCGCTCGATGACTCGAACCTCGGGCTCCGGGCCGCGCGCTCCCTCGCTGAACGAGTAGGGCGAACAAGCGACCGAGTCCACGTCCACCTGGACAAGCACATCCCACCGGCCGGCGGTTTGGGCGGCGGCGCTTCGGATGCCGCGGCGGTGCTCAGGCTGCTCCGAGAGATCTGGCCTGAGGTGAGTTCCGCGGACTGTCTTGAGGTGGCCAACAGTCTGGGTAGTGACGAAGCCTTCTTTCTCGTCGGCGGCACAGCGCGGGCCCAGGGCCGTGGGGAGTTGGTCACTGCGCTGCCAGACGTACCACGACACGACGTCGTGCTGTTCGTCCCGCCGCAGACCATCGAGCGGAAGACTCCCCGGATGTTCGCCGCACTCGACCGCCACGCGTTCGACGATGGTCTGATCGCCGGGCAGTTCGTCGCGGCGCCGCCCGAATTCCTTTCGAGCGCCATGACCTTCAACGCCTTCGAGCGTGTGGCGTTCGACTTGTTCCCGTGGCTTGCCGATCTCTGGGCCGAACTTGAAGAGCGCACTCGTTTCCCCGTCCGTCTTTGCGGTGCCGGGCCGTGCCTCTTCTGGATCGGGCGCGAGGGGGAAGGGAACGAGATCGCCAGGCGAGCGGCAGGAGCGGATTGCGAGGTCATCCTGACCCACACGGTGAGCCGAGGATGAACGCCATCCTTGGAGGTTGGATGGCAGGCTATGCCATGGCGATCCTCTCCACGTTCGCCCTGACCTACCTGTGTATTCAACCGGGGCCGCAGAAGGCCATCCAGAAGTACCTGGATGTGCCCGGCGTGCTCCTGGCGGTGCCGTTTTCGATAGGCACTGGTGTGACATGGACGATGGCGGGCATGTTGCTGGGGTCGTTCTACAAGCTCGGAAGTTTCGACGAAAAGCCCGGCGCCTTGGGGGCACCGAGCTGGGTCTTCCTCTTGTTTATCGTTGCGCTGGCGTGGTTGCCCGTGCCAATCCTGTTTCTGTTCTCGCGGCGGTTTTGGTGGATGTGGGTTGGCATGTCGCTCAGCTTTGTAGGGCTGTTCGGCTGGCTGATGCCCGTGCTGGCGGAGCGATGATATACTCGACCGGCTCGTGAAAAACGGAACAAAACATCGGGAGGCGCGGCGTGCCGGGCACTATTATTGACATGCACCTGCACACCACCAGGGGCGCTTCGGATTCAATGCTCGACCCTGATGACCTTATCGCCGAAGCGCGGCGAGTTGGGCTCACGGGCGTGAACATCACCGAACACGACCGCATGTGGGAAAGCTGGGACCTCAGCCCGTTTCGCAAGAAGCATGAAGGGATCTGGGTCTCCAACGGGATGGAAGTGTCCACTGATATGGGGCACATCCTCGCGGTTGGCCTCAAGGGCTACGCCCCGG
>CAZKZR010000637.1:0-1942 GCA_964557245.1 uncultured Anaerolineaceae bacterium
CAGGACCACCGAACCCGTCACCGCGGATGTTCGCCCAACCGCCGTCGTCGTCCCGACGCGGGCCAACTCTTCCACAACGCGGTAGCCGAGGAAGTTGGTCTTCGTGGTGTCGGGCACCCAGGTGCCCGCAATTCCCGTGCTCGGTGAGCTGCCGGGGCTGGTCGCTGCGGCCGTGGCTCCTGGCGTTGAAGAGCCGGCTGTGGCGCTTCCCTCTGCGGGGGTGCTGATCGAATCCAGAGCTGAGGCCAGCGAAACTTCGGCGGGTTCATCGCCTCGGAAGACGAGGTACCACACCGCGAACACGCCTATCGCGCCAAGCGCAACGATGCCGCCGGCGATCCCCAACAATACCCTGCGATTCCCCATGCATTCGTCCTGCTTTCCGCATTTTCTTAGCCCCGGCGAGCGGCTGGCGCCGGTGCTCGCAGTCTCTGTGCGTTTCCTTAGAGAAAGATTTGAAACGGAACGGATGGGGAAAACTTTGGCACGTAACGGGTAAAGGTCCCGTTCCTTTCGCCGCAACGAAACGGCCCACCAGGGTGGGCCGTTTCCGATACTCCGTTACGCCGCGTTCCTAGAAGGTGATAACGCTCCGGTTCACTTCGCCGCCCTTGAGGGCGTCGTACGCTTCGTTGATCTGACCGAGTTCGTACCGGCGCGAGATCAATTCGTCGATCTTCAGCCGCTTCTGGCGGTAGAGCTCCATCAGCCACGGCATGTCGTACGTCTGGCGCGTCGACCCGTAGTAGCTACCGACGATGCCTTTCTCGCCGAGGAACGACATGCCGGCGTTCGGAATCGTGAGCTGCTCGGTGAGCGGCAACATGCCGACGACGACCGCCTGGCCGCCGCGCTTCGCCATTTCGAAGCACTGCTGCGCCGTCTTCATCAGGCCGATGGCTTCGAACGCGTAATCGACTCCGCCTCCCGTCAGGCCCATGACCTGCTGGACCGCGTCGCCGCTGGACGCGTCGACGACGTCCGTCGCGCCGAACTCCTTTGCGGCGGCCAGCTTCGATTCCAGCATGTCCACGGCGATGATCCGGGACGCGCCCGCGAGCTTCGCGCCCTGGATGATGTTGAGACCAACGCCCCCGCAACCAACCACGGCGACGGTCTGGCCAACTTGGAGCTTCACGGTATTGGTAACCGCTCCAACGCCAGTCATCACACTGCAGCCAACCAGCGCGGCGACTTCCATCGGTACGCCATCCGGAACGATGACGCACGCCTTATTGCTGACCAGCTGATACTCCGCGAAGGCCGACATCCCGGCGAACTGCATCATCGGCTGACCGTTGAGCTTGATTCGGCCCATGCGATTCAGTGACTGACCGTTGGAGCACAGGTTCGGGCGGCCCGTGGTGCAGCGGTCGCAAGCGCCGCAGGACTGGACGAACGCAACCACCACGCGGTCACCCGGCTTCACATTGGTGACGCCGGGGCCGACCTTTTCGACAACGCCCGCCGATTCGTGACCAAGCACAACCGGCATCGGGTACATCCACTTGCCCTCCATGAAATGGAGGTCCGAGTGGCAGACCCCTGTGGCGGAGGTCTTGATCAGGACTTCGTTGGCCTGGGGTTCATCAACTTCGATGTCTTCGATGACGAGCGGCTGGTTCGGTGCGTACAGCACGGCAGCTTTCATAACGGTGGGGCTCCTCCTTCTTTTGAAGCAGAGGATTGTTCTCGCAGCATTCGAGGACTGTCAATCGAAAACCCGAACCGGGTTCACTGGGAGCGCCCCAGGGACCGGCTGCGCTAGAACGGCAGCCGCAAGGGCCCCGCTTTGACAGTGAACCGCGCTACCTTCTTCGGGTTTCGCTCCGCCCACCGTTCGAACGCCCGAGCGAGGTAGAACGACAGCGAAACCATTGCCACCCCGGCGAGCATGTCCATCAAGTAGTGGTTTCCGGTGACCACGATGGCCCACCACATC
>CAZKZR010000638.1:0-1920 GCA_964557245.1 uncultured Anaerolineaceae bacterium
GGCTCTGGTGCTGCGTCGCATGTTCTACTGAGCCCACACACCGGCCGACATCGTCGATAACCCAGGCCTGAGTGCCGAGGAGGCCCACGTCAGGATGCGTGTCTAGGAACCCGATCTGCCACGCCAATCGCTCCGGGTGCGACAGGTCGTCCGCATCCTGACGCGCGACGACTCCGAAGCGCGCTTCACGCAGGCCGCGATTGAGCGTCTCTGGGAGGCCGAGGTTCCTTTCGTTCGTGATCACACGGACGCGCGCGTCACCGAGCGACTGCGCCATCTGCCCCGAACCGTCCGATGAGCCGTCGTCGACAACGAGCAACTCGAAATCGTGATGAGTCTGGTTGAGGATGCTTCGAACAGCCTGTTTCAGATAGCGCGCGCCGTTATGGACAGGCAGCAGGACAGACACCGACGTCATGTTCTGCTTCGACCGAAGACTTCGGCGTGACGGGCGAGCCAGGGTTCAATGTCGAATTGCTCAACCGCTCGTCGCCGTGCCTGGGCGGCATACTTCGGCAAGTCGGCCGCAACCTTCTGTACGCCATCAGCCAGGGCCTCTGGGTCAGGTGGGATCATCCGATCAAACGTCTGCTCGACCGGCACTCCGTAGCCTGCGTCATCCCCAACAAGCTCGGGCACGCCACCCGATGCTGAGTAGACCACCGGCAGACCCGCGGACAGCGCTTCGATGACGACTCCGGGACACGGGTCGTTGTATTTTGTGTGAAGCAGGATGTGCGCACGATGAAAGATCGTCGGCGCTTCGCTTTGAGAGTAAGCGCCCAGGAACTCGACGAGGCTTGAAACTCCTTCTTGCGCCACGCTCTCGAGCGCGTCCTTCATGGCATCAGCCGGGTTCGAGCGCCACCTGAGGTTCCCGGTCACGATGAGGCGCACGTCGGTGCCACGACGACGCAGCACCCCCACGGTCGCCAAAGCGGCATCGAGCCGATAGCGCTCGCTCTGGTTGCCACCCAACATCAACCTCAGTGGCGTTGGCGGCAACGAGACCGAAGCCGGCACGAAAACACGGGTGTCCACGGAGTTGTGAAGAACTTCCCATGTTCCTGCTGGGGAACCTACGAAACGATCCGCGGCCAGCTTGCAGAAGGCGCTTTGATAAAAAACGTGATCAGCCGATCGCAGCAAAGGCGCCATGGTCGCGTTCGAGACTCGCCAGCCGGGCTCGGTGGCCGGATAGGAAACGCCATTTTGGTTCCACACAAGGCGCGCACCGCGACGTCTGGCGAGGCCCGCCCACAGCCGCGCGCCGGGCGGCATGGCGCTGCTGACCATGTAGAGCACGTTGAACCCACGGCTCTCATTTGGCCATCGCTGCTGCATTCGTTGAACCTTGACGATGCCGCCGTGCGCGAAGTCGGTCAAAGAGGGGAGATGTTCGCGACCGTAGGAAACACGAACACTGACTGCCGATGGGGACTTTGCGAAGGTGGCGCGTACGACCTGCGGCAGCGCGACCGCGTCCAGCGCGATCCGGCTCAACCGGTAGCGAAGAGCCGCTGGAATGAGGCGTTTTAGCGCGAGAACTCCCACAAAACGCCTGATGATAGTCGAACTACTTTGGCCGGGATCCAAGACCCGCTTGCTAGGATCAACCCATCTTGAACCGCCGTGACGACCTCCGCGCCCTGCGCGTTCTCCTTTCCAATCTCAAGAGGTCGCACTGGTTAGCTCTGGCATTGATGGCTCTCGTAAGCGGCTTCGGCGCGCTCGCCACGGCCGCGCAACCGCTGATGCTGGCTCCGGCTCTCGACGCCACCTTGCTGTCGAATCAGGCTCCTGCCACGTCGTGGTCCAATCTGACGCTCAACAATGTTGGGGCGACGTTGATGGCGGGGCTCGGCCTCGCGGGAGGCTCGGAACGGTTTCCGCTGATCCTTGCCGCAAGCGGCCTCTACC
>CAZKZR010000639.1:0-1918 GCA_964557245.1 uncultured Anaerolineaceae bacterium
CCGCTCAGCTCGGCATCGGCGCCCTCACCTTCGCGTTCGTCGACCCGGCCGAAGCGAAAAAGTGGGTCGACGACTACTACGAGACGTTTAAGAACGAGTGCGTGCCGATCGGCCACACCGTGAACCCGAACGTCGCGATGGTGACGAGTTTCTCCTGCCACCCGGACGCCGCGGAGGCCTATCGCCGCGGCTTCGACGGCTTCAAATTCTTCCAGTTCGGCCTCGGCCATCACTACGCGTTCGGCACGCACAAGCCCGGTCGCACTGATGTCTGGAAGCAGTATGAGGCGGTGAAAGCGGCCATGGGCGCCGAGTCCCTCGACTTCCTCGGTGGCGGCGGCGATGGCATCGGGACGCCGGACCAACTGCGCGCTCATCTCCGCAAGTTCTCTGACGCGGGCGTGGATCAGACGGTCTTCATCCAGCAGGGCGGCAAGAACAAGCACGAGCACATTTGCGAATCGCTCGACCTGTTCGCGAAAGAGGTGAAGCCCGAGTTCTCCGCGGAAATCGAAGCACGCGAAAAGCGCAAGCAGGACGAGCTCGCGCCGTACATTGAGAAGGCATTCACCCGCAAACAGTGGATGAAGGAACTCACCGACGACGAAATCCCGGCCTACCCGGCGTACGGCGCCATGGTCGCCCAGATCGACCCATCAACCCTGGATGAGACAGCACGGACGCGGAAGGTGGGCTGGACCAAGTTGCGCGATGTGCTCAAGGAGATGGTAGCGAAAGAAAAGGCTGTGGCGCGCTAAACCTCGGCAACACGCAAGCATACTTGGCGAAGGCCCGGGCTCGACCCGGGCCTTGCTCTTCCCCGGCGCGTAGACTTCCGTCATGCCTGCAGTCGACCTCCGTCATCGGTTCGTACGCCCTGCTCCTGAACTCGTAGTCGCTCCGCTCGCACTCGATGCCCTTTCGGCAGCGCTCGCCGCCCGCTGCGGTTTCGACGGCGTGTACCTCGGGGGTGGCGGTCTCGGCTATCAACGTGCCGTTTCAGAAGCGCTCCTGACGGCGACGGAGGTCGCTGAAGCCTGTCGCGCCATCACTGAGCGAGTCGAAGTCGCCGTCATCGTCGATGGTGGGATCGGCTTCGGTGACGCGGTCCATATGACGCGCACGATTCGCCTCCTGGAACAGGCCGACGCGGCGGCAGTCGAAATCGAAGACCAGGTTGCTCCGAAGCGAGCCCACCATCACAAAGGCGTCGAACACCTCGTTTCCAGCGACGAGATGGCCGGCCGGATACGAGCTGCCCGCGAGGCGCGACGCGGCGACTTTCCAATCATCATCGTTCGCTGCAACGCCCTCTCCCACGAATCGGTTGAGGAAACCCTGGAGCGTTTGGCTGCCTACACCGAAGCAGGCGCCGAGCTGCTCATGACGCTACCCCGGACGCAGGATCAATTCGAAGCGATATCACGGAACACCACCGTCCCCCTGGCAGCGATGACCATCGGGCCCGGACGGCCGCCGTCAGAACTCCTCGCCGCCGGATATGCCCTCTCGGTGAACCCGATGAGCGCGACAGTGCTCGGATTTCGCGCGCTGAAGGCGGGATACGATGGCCTCCGCGCGGGCACTGGATTCGGGATGTCCGCGGTCGAGGTAATGGAAGTAATCCACGAAGTGGGCGAGGTGATTGGCATCGAGACCCTCTACGAGGTCGAAGCGAAGACGACCGAGCGAGCGCACTACCAGGATTGAGCTTGCACTAGCCCATCCCGACCACCGGTCGCAGTTCCATCGTGCTCCAGTGGAACAACTCCAGTTGCGTCACCATCTGGCTAATAACATGTGCATTTGGCGCTTCGACCACGAAGAAGAAGGTGTGTCCGGCAACGTCGGCCCACGAGCCAACGACCTTCGCCCCATGGTCTGGCGCATCCGTTCGAAGTTGCTGGAGGCGCGTGCC
>CAZKZR010000640.1:0-1913 GCA_964557245.1 uncultured Anaerolineaceae bacterium
AATCGAGGTCGATGTCATCGTGTTCGCGACCGGATTCCGGGCGACCGAATTCTTCTGGCCGATGGAGGTCCGCGGGCGCCGAGACCGGAGCGTCGAGGATTTGTGGGCGGAGGACGGGCCTCGAGCCTATCGAGGCGTCATGATGCCAGGCTTTCCGAACTTCTTCGTCATTTATGGGCCGAACACCAACGTCTACAACGGTATGCAGCTCGTCCAGATCGAGGAACTGGTCACTCGCTTCTCACTCGACCGAATCAAGGAGCTGCTGCTGAGCGACAAGCGGTCGGTCGATGTCACCGACGATGCGTATCGACGGTACAACGCTCTCCTCGATGAGTGGGAGGGCCGAAAGATCTACAGCGATTCGCGCGCACACAACTACTTCCGCGGGCAGTTCGGCCGTTCGCCGACGAACTGCGGGATACCTGGCGGAGAAATGTGGCGGCTCTTGCGGGAGCCGGGCGAAAGCGACCTGATCTTCAACTAACGTCGCGCCCGCGACGGTATGGTCCCTGCGCGTCACCGAGAGGGAGAGCCCACACATCCGGCTCCACGCCGCCCGCCGGCGTGGGTTTCGCCGGCCGGGCGGAGAACGTGGGAGCCCCATCGCAGGCAGGAGATGCCGGAGTCCTCCGCTTCGGCGACCACCACGTCGGTGTGCCCCAGGTGGTGAGCATGAGCGAACGCGGGCGCGACGTTGTCCAGGATGAACGGGAGGGCCGCGCGGTAAAGGCCGCCGTGACCAACGAAGAGCATGGCCCCGCCATCCGTTGGCGTTGCCAGCACTTCCCCGAGCAGCACGCGGACGCGGGCCGTGATTGCCGGCAGGTCCTCGCCGCCTGGTATGCGCGATCCGGGCTCGTCTCGAAGCAGCCAGGAATCGAACAGGCCGGCGTGGGCTTCCCATGCTTCGGGATCGCCGCGGCCCTCGAGTTCGCCGCAATCGAATTCCCGGAGCTCCGACCGAACAGTCAGCGGCGCACCGAGCGCGAGATGCAGGATCTCCGCCGTCTCAAGCGCGCGCTTGATGGGCTCGTGAAGATTCGTGTGATGTTTGCCTCGCGCAACGCCCCAGCCACTTGCCGGGCCTGGTCCCGGCCGAGGGGCGTCAGGCAGTGATTCGACTCACGGTTAGCAATGACGTGGTCGACGTTCGCTTCGCTTTCTCCGTGGCGAACGAAGATCAGGGTCCTGGTCACGAACGGCAGTGTAGTCGACGTTCGGTGAGGGTCGGTGATGGCGGAGAGGCGACGCGCGGAGTGAACCGTCCATTCGAACTGCCCGCCGGCAAAACGAACATCCCTCGAGAGCTCAGTAGAGGACGTTCTTGTTCACGAGCTCCGCTACTTCCTCTGTTGATAGTCCGAGCTGCTCCAGCAAGACCTCGTAGGTGTGTTCGTCCCAGAGTGGGGCGCGCATTAGCGGCAGCCGATCGCCGTCCCAGACGATTGGCTCTTCTTGCACGGTGGCCGTGACTCCCGACGGAAGTGGAAGCTCGCGATAATCGCGATTCATCGCGGTATCGCGGCCCAGGAGTTCCGAGAGGTCCTCCACCGGAGAGGCGGGCACGCCGGCGCGCTGAAGTTCGCCCGCGGCGTCCCAGTTCTCGCGGATGCGCGTCCAGCCGGTGAGTTGTCTTTCGATATCGCCCGCAGCGGCGAGGCGTTCGAGAAGGCGCGCGGGACCGGTGACGCCGGTGACTTCGCAGAGTCGGGCCCAATCTTCGTCGTCACGGCAGGCGATTGCGATCCAGCGGTCCTCGCCGGCACAGGGATAGACCCCATGGGGGACCATACGCGTGGAGTGGTTGCCGTTGCGCTCGGGTTCTCCGCCGCCGTTCAGGAAATGCAGCAATTCGGTATCGAGCATGTGCACTGAGGCTTCGTACTGTGAAAGTTCGAGGTATTGGCCCC
>CAZKZR010000641.1:0-1912 GCA_964557245.1 uncultured Anaerolineaceae bacterium
GTCGCCCACGGCGTTGGCGGCATGTTCGCGGCCTCGGGCACGGTCATCATGTCCAACGAGCGCCCCTCCTAAGCCCTCACCAACCCCGCAACACGTACGAAGGCCCGGACAACTGTCCGGGCCTCCGTCGTTAACGTGCGTTTGGTGCTTGCTCTCAGGCAGCGTCGTATGCCGCCCGCAGCCCTGCGATGTCCAGCTTCTGCATTTGGAACATCGCGTCGATCATCGCCTGGACCTTGCCCGGATTGTCGCCGGACATCATGTCTTCGAACTCCCGCGGCACGATCTGCCAGGACAGCCCGTACTTGTCCTTCAGCCAGCCGCACTGGCTCTCCTCTCCGCCGTCCGCCGTGAAGTAGTTCCAGTAGCGGTCCACTTCGGCCTGTCCCTCGCAGCCGAGATAGAACGAGACCGATTCGTTGAAGCTCCACGCCGCCGGGCCTCCCGCAAGGAGCATGAACTTCTGATTCGCGATCACGATCTCCGCCGTGATCACGTTTCCGTCAGGCATGCGGCTCAGCGAAGTCGTTTCCAGCTCGGGAAAGACGCCAGAGTAGTACGCGATGACATCGTCGATGCTTCCGGTTACCCACAGGCAGGGAGAGATTACGGTCATGGGGTTCGTTCCTCCTAACTAGTGCAGGGAAAGTATACTTAGACTACAGACCTGTCAATCGGGCCATCCATAGCCCCCTTTACGGCCGTCACGGTTGCACTTGGCGACCTCGTCCGCCAGATTCTCGGCACACGAAACACAAACAACAGGTGAACTGTGACCACTCCTGCTTCTACTCCCGCAACGGAGCCGCTCAAAGGGCCGCTTGTCATCGGGCTGGCCGGCACCATCGCCGCCGGCAAATCTACCGTTGGCCAACTCCTCGTCGAACGCGGCGCCCACCACTGCGACGCGGACAAGCTCGTCCATCGCCTGTACGACCCGGGCACTCCGGGCTTCGACCGCGTGGTCGAAGCGTTCGGACCGGACGTCGTCGGGCCTGACGGCTACGTGGATCGCAAGATCCTCGGCGCGAAGGTCTTCGGCAAACCGGAGGAGATGAACAAACTCACCCGCGCCATGGGCTCAATCACCGAAGCTATCAAGGGCGAAATCGACAAATGGCGCGAAACCCTCGGCGAAGGCGAAATCTGCGTGATGGAGGCCGTCAACCTGATGGAGCCCGGCTACGCGCGCTGGTGCAACCAGACGTGGCTCATCGGCGTCGATGACGACGTCGCACGCCTACGGCTCATCGAAACCCGCAACATGACCGAAGCCGAAGCCAACCAGCGGCTGGCCTCGATGATCCCGCTCGCTGTCCGCGCCCCCGGCGCCGACTGGGTCTATAAGAACAACGGTACCCTGGACGAGCTGCGCGACGCGGTAAACGCAGAACTGGACCGCATCCTGGCAGTGAGGAAGTCCGGCGCTGAGCTCCCCTCCGTGTTTCCAACCTGGTGGGCCGACTTCCTGGAGAAGAACAAGGAACGCCTCGCCAAATCCGGCGTCACCATCGAAGGGACCAAAAAGGAATAACGGCGCCGAACCCGAAGGCTAGCGACGGCCGGCTGCCCCGCTGCCGGCCAGGCGCTCGGCGTAGGGCGAGGGCTCCTGGGCGAGCGCGCGGTAGAGGCAGTCCGCCTGGATCCGGTGTCCGAGTTCGCTCTTGTGCAACGCGTCGCTGAGGAAGAGCGCATCCGGGTCCGGCGCGTCGAGAAACTCTCGCTTGCATTCGGCGATCAGGAAGTGGTGCTTTCGGGCTATCCGGTGCATCAGCTCCCGGTCGCGCTCGAGCACGAAATTGGCTCCGGGATCGCCCTGCGACGCCCATTTCGTTATGTACGGTTCGCAGTAAACGACGACCAGCGCGTGCTCCAGCTTCGAAAGCCCCTGGAGGATCTCGGACTGGATGCC
>CAZKZR010000642.1:0-1911 GCA_964557245.1 uncultured Anaerolineaceae bacterium
GCCATCGCCCAGCTCCTCATAGAGCAGGGTGTGACCGTATCCGGCAGCGACCTGCGCCCGTCCAGCCTCACGGAGAAGCTGCAGGCGCTCGGTGCCGCCATCGCCTTCGGTCATGCCACGGAGAACCTTCCCGCGGACACGGCGACGGTCGTCTTCACCGCCGCCGCGGCAGACGACAATCCCGAGCTGGTCGAAGCACGCCGCCGCGGCCTGCCCACAATCATTCGAGCCGAGATGGTCGCGAAACTGATGGAAGGCAAGCGTGTCGTCGCGGTCGCCGGCGCGCACGGCAAGACCACCACGTCCAGCCTCATCGCGCTCATCCTCGTCAAGGCCGGCCGCGAACCCATGTACCTGTTGGGCGGTGAAAGCCTCGACCTCGGCGGCCACGCCTCCTGGGGCAAGGGCGACATCTGTGTCGTCGAGGCGGACGAATACAAGCGCGCATTCCACGAATACACGCCGGATATCGCCGTCATTACGAACGTCGAGCCCGACCACCTCGATTACTACGGCACCACTGAGGCATACCAGGAAGCGTTCATTGAGTTCGGCAAAAGAGTCCGCGAGGGCGGACTCGTGCTGGCCTGCGCTGATGACCCGGGCGCTCGTTACGTGTCCGATGTCCTCGGCGACGACATCCTCCAGCACGAGACCTATGGCCTCGATGGCGTCCGCTACTGGATGGCCCGCCGGGTCGCTCTCGGCAATACCGGCGTCGATTTCGCGGTAACCCGCGGGGGCAGCGAAGTCGGCATGCTCCACGCGCGTGTCCCCGGCGAGCACTTCGTGCGCAACGCCCTCGCCGCCTGCGCTGTGGCGCTCCACCTCGACGTTCCCTTCGATGTCATCCGTGACGCCGTAGCCGAATTCCAGGGTGCCCGCCGCCGATTCGAAAAGGTCGGCGAAGCCGGCGACGTCATCGTCATGGATGACTATGCGCACCACCCCACCGAGGTCCGCGCGACGATTGCCGCCGCCATACGGGCGTTCCCTGAGCGCCGCATCATCGGAATCCATCAGCCCCACACCTACAGCCGAATTTCCTACCTCTGGGACGAATGGCTGAATTGCTGGAACGGGCTGCACAGGCTCGTCATCCTCGAAACCTATGCCGCCCGCGAGGCTCCGCTCCCCGGCCGCTCCGCTCGGGACCTTGCTGAGGCAATCAAGGGCGTGGAGACGGTCTATGCGTCCGGCTTCGACGACGCCGCCCGGAAGGCGCGGGACCTCGCCCGTCCCGGAGATGTCGTCTTCACCATCGGTGCCGGCGACGTCGTGGAAGTCGGCCCCAGGCTCCTGGAGCTGCTGCGATGAGCACAATCGATGCGCTCGCCGCCACGCTCCAGCCATTCGGCGAACTCCGCCGCAATGAGCGCCTCGCGCGCCATACCACCTTCGGCGTGGGCGGTCCCGCCGACCTCTTCCTCACCGTGCGCAGCGCTGCTGATCTCGCCCGCGCTACCAACGCTGCGTTCGAAGCCGGCGTGCCCGTCTTCGTCCTCGGAAGCGGGAGCAACATCCTCGTCGCTGACGCAGGCATTCGCGGACTCGTCCTCGATAACCGCGCGCGTGCCGAAGTCCCGAATTCGCTTGTCTACCGCGTAGAGAGCGGCGCCAGCTTCGCCGCCTTTGCCCGCAAGATGTGCCGCCTCGGTCTCGAGGGGCTGGCCTGGGCCGTCGGCATTCCCGGCACCATCGGCGGCGCTGTGGTCTACAACGCCGGTGCCTACGGCGGCTGCCTCGCCGATGTGCTGCGGCGGGTACGGCTTCAACTTCCAGGAGACGGCGACCAGTGGGTCGATGCCGCCGACCTCGGGCTCGTCTACCGGGGCAGCGCGTTTACCCGCCGCGAAACCGGAGGCAAAGCGGTTCTCGAGGCAGAAGTCGAACTCTCCGAAGGCGATTCGA
>CAZKZR010000643.1:0-1911 GCA_964557245.1 uncultured Anaerolineaceae bacterium
CTGCGTTCCCATGGTTGAAATCGTCGCCGAAACGGGCCAGCGCGGTGTTGCGCTGAAAAAGTGGCCCATGCTGGTGCTCACGGCACTCGGCCGCGGCGCGCGGCGCTACAACGAAGCGAAGGCCGCCCTGCCGGGCATCACCGCTCGTGCTCTCGCCATCGCGCTCAAGGACCTGCAAACGGCCGGACTGATCGAGCGGACCGTTGACCAGGGCTATCCCCCCGCGCCGCTGTACGTCCTTTCTGAGGCCGGCCGCCGGTTCTTCCCACCTCTCGACGAACTCTGCAACGCCTGCGTTCAACAACCGCAGGACACAGCTCAGCGGCCCGAAGCCGAACTCATCGCCACCGAGACATAGTGATCAGTTTCGTTCAGATTCCCGAGACCGCTCAAGCAGATGAACAATTCTTTGTGCGACACTGATAGCCCGCGCTCGCGCGTCAAATTCGCAGGTGGCCTGTCCCATGGCAATCCAGGTAACGCTCCTCTCCCATTCCGAAGACCCCCTTCGTTCGCTCTACATGGCCTATCGAACGTGCTACAGCCAGCTCACGCCCCAGCAGGTCGCAAAGCGCATCGGCGATGACCGCATCACCCGCGAAGAGATGACCCAGTTCATCGAAGAACGGCTGAAGACCGGCCACGCGAGCCCTCTTGAGCAGGTCAGCTACGAGTTCGGTATTTCAGGCGTCTCCCGCGCCTTCAGCCACCAGTTCGTCCGCCACCGCGTGGGCATCTCCTTCGATCAGCAGAGCCAGCGCTACGTCACCTACAAGGAAGGCGAGCTTCCATACACCGTCCCTGAAACCGTCCGCAAAGCCGGAATGCAGGACAAGATGGACGACCTGTTCGACCGGGTCGGCGAACTGTACGAAGAGATGGTTGCCGCCGGCGTGCCCGCCGAAGACGCCCGCTTCCTGTTACCCAACGCGACCAATACGAATTTCAAGATCACGGTGAACTTCCAGAGCCTCCTCCACATCTGCGACCTCCGGCTCTGCACTCGCGCCCAGTGGGAATTCCGCAAGGTCGCCGCGCTCATGCGCTCCGAGGTTATGAAGGTAACGCCTGAACTCGGCCGCTACCTCCAGCCCAAGTGCGGCGAGCATCGCCTCGGGTACTGCGACGAAAGCGAGAAGGACTGGGCAGCCTGCCCCATCGGGCGCGTGCGTCCCCACAAAGAGGTGCTGTTCCGCATCTACGAAGCTTATCGCAAAGGCGAAATGCAGCCCCTCCGCGGTCAGGACTGGGACGTCATCGAGGAGAAGGACCTGGTGGTCCTGGGGGACTGATGCGCCAGTGAAACGGGCTCGGATGTGTGCCTACTGCGGTCAAGTTGCGCGCGTGAGCATAGACCACGTCTTTCCGCGGGGGCTTTTCGCGAGGGCCTTGCCCGCCGACGCAATCACTGTCCCGGCATGCAGTAACTGCCATGATTCCGAAGACAGCAAAGACAATGAGTACGTCCGCTCGATTTTGGCTCTCGCGGAAGGAACTGAGCGTCATCCGGATGGACGCGCCGCACTCGATGCGACGCTCCGAGCACTCCAAGACCCAAAGAAGGCAGGCCTGCGTACATCGTTGGTTCAGGCAATCTCGGCCCGAGGAGTCGAGTACAATGTCGAGCGACTGAAGGGAGCCGTCGAGCGCATTGTCCGAGGTCTACATTTCCAGGAGCTGAGGCGTCCAGTTCCTGCTGATGCCAAGATCCGAGTCGTGCCGTTTGAGGAGTTCGCGGCTTTGCCCCCGCCAGCACAGCAATTCATCGCGGAGAGAATCGTTCGCCCCCTCCCGACCCTGACAAGCCGTGTCCGTGGCGTAGCTGCATATTCATTTGCTAGCCCGAGAGACAACTCCAACGCATCGGTTTGGGTCGTTTCTTTGTACGGATGGCTGGAATTCATGGCCGTG
>CAZKZR010000644.1:0-1909 GCA_964557245.1 uncultured Anaerolineaceae bacterium
ACCTGCATCATGTTGACCTCGTGCGGCGGAGACGACGAGGCCAGGGATGATGGTCCAACCGCGGCCGCCAACGTCACCGCATCGGCGCCACTCGAAGGCGAGATCACGGTCTTCGCCGCCTCTTCACTCACCGACGCCTTCAAGGAAGCGGCCACGGCATTCCAGCAGAAGAATCCAAAGGCCAGGGTGTCGTTCAGCTTCGCCGCTTCCTCGGCCCTGGCCACCCAGATCAACGAGGGCGCTCCGGCCGATGCCTTCGCCAGCGCCGACACAGTCCAGATGAAGAACGTAACGGACAAAGGCAACGCCGCTGACCCGGTGCTCTTCGCCACCAATCTCCCGACCATCGTGGTGCCGAAGAGCGGCTCGCCCGTCGCTACCTTCACCGACCTCGCGAAGCCCGGCGTCCGCCTCGTCCTCGCCGGCCCGGAAGTGCCGGTCGGCAAATACGCTCGCGAACTCCTCGCAAACGCATCTAAAGCGAACGGCGGCATCTCCGCGGACTTCTCAGGCAAGGTCCTCGCGAACCTCAAGAGCAACGAGGCCAACGTCCGCGCCGTGCTATCGAAAGTGCAGCTCGGGGAAGCTGACGCCGGCATCGTTTACACCACCGACGCGGCTGTCGCCGCCAACGACGTGAAGCTGGTCGAGATCCCGGCCGCCTACAACGTCATCGCGCAGTACCCAATCGCCGTGACCAAATCCGCAAAGAACTCCGCCCTCGCGAAAGCCTGGATCGCCTTCCTCACC
Organism: uncultured Anaerolineaceae bacterium; assembly: GCA_964557245.1. Taxonomy (GTDB): domain Bacteria; phylum Chloroflexota; class Dehalococcoidia; order Tepidiformales; family Tepidiformaceae; genus Amarobacter. The sequence goes on from CAZKZR010000644.1 coordinate 751, forward strand.
GGGCCGGAAGGCCAGGCCATCATGGCGAAATATGGCTTCGGCAAGCCGTAGTGCGAAAATGACCCGTGCTCAACGCTGACCGGGCCGCCTCCGTAACTGTCGTCTTCCTCGGACTCGCGTTCGCCGTGTTCTTCGTTGTTCCCTTCGTCGGTCTGCTTGACCGCGCAATCGATGAACCGCGCACCTGGGACCTGCTCAACACCTCGCAGGTCCGCCAGGCGCTCACCCTTTCGCTCTGGACGTCGACAGTCACCGTCGTGCTCGCGTTGGTCTTCGGCACCCCGGTCGCCTACTTGCTCGCCCGCGCACGCTTCCCCGGAATGACCGTCGTCGATGCATTCATCGATCTGCCCATCGTCCTTCCCCCAACCGTAGCCGGCGTCGCGCTGCTCACCGCATTTGGCCGCCGTGGTCTCATCGGCGAGCCCGTCGAAAGCTGGACCGGATTCACCTTCGGCTTCCGGACGACGGCCGTCATCATGGCCCAGCTCCTCGTCGCAGCACCGTTCTACATCCGCGCCGCGAAGAGCGGCTTCGATGCAGTCGATGTCCAGGTCGAACGCGTCGCCTACACCCTCGGAGCCTCCCGCGTCCGGACGTTCTTCCGGATCACTGTCCCCCAGGCGTGGCCCGCCCTGCTCGCCGGGATCGTGCTCTGCTGGGCCCGCTCCATGGGCGAACTCGGTGCCACCCTCATCTTCGCCGGAAACCTTGAGGGCAAAACCCAGACCATGCCACTCGCGGTTATCAGTGCCTTCGAAGGCTCCTCGCTCGGCCTCGCGGGCGCCATCGCTCTCTCCCTCATCCTCCTGGCCGTCGCCCTTATCGTGCTGATTGCGTTCCGGCTCGTAGCCTCCCGGGCCACCATTCGATGAGTCTCGAATTCGCTGCCCACCGCCGGCTGGGGGATTTCGAGTACGGGGCGGAGTTCTCGGCCAAAGACGAAATCCTCGTCCTTTTCGGCCACTCCGGCGCCGGCAAGAGTCTCACCCTCCAGTTCACCGCCGGGCTTATGCGCCCCGACACCGGACGGATCACGCTCGCTGACCGCCTCCTCTACGATTCAGAATCCAATACGAACCTGCCTCCCCAGGCCCGCCGCGTCGGTTATGTAGTTCAAGAACTGGCCCTCTTCGAGCACATGAACGTCTCCGAAAAC
>CAZKZR010000645.1:0-1883 GCA_964557245.1 uncultured Anaerolineaceae bacterium
TTGGCTCGCCATGCCCATCGCATCCCCGGAGCATCGTTGGCCCACACCCATACCCATTGTATCCGCCGCCTCATAAGTCCTGAAGGAGTTGCCACAGGATGACCACTACGCGTGACGTGGTGCGCAGTGGTGCTTTTGCACCCCTCGAAGTAGAGACCTACGGTCAGATCCCAAACGTCCTCGATCTCCCAAACCTCATCAAGATCCAGCTCGATAGTTTCGATTGGTTCAAGCGGGAAGGCCTGCGCGAGCTGCTCACCGAGATTTCGCCCATCCAGGACTTCACCGGGTCCAAGATGGACCTGATCTTCGGTGATTACGAGTTCCGTGAGCCCAAGGCGAACATGAACGAGTGCCGCGAGCGCGACATGACGTATGCCGCTCCGCTCTTCGTGGATGTCGAGCTCCGAATCAAGGAATCCGGGGAAATCAAGGAGCAGCGGCTCTTCTTCGGCGATTTCCCGCTCATGACGGACAAGGGCACCTTCATCATCAACGGCGCCGAGCGCGTGGTCGTCTCGCAGCTCGTGCGCTCTCCGGGCGTGTACTACACAATCGAGCAGGACCAGGCGACGGGTAAGCGCCTGTGCAGCGCCAAGCTCATCCCGAACCGCGGCGCGTGGCTCGAATTCGAAACGTCCAACCGCGACGTGCTTTACGTAAAAGTGGACCGGAAGCGGAAGATTCCCGTAACCACCCTGATCCGCGCCATCGATGTCCCGGGTCTCCTTCCCGAAGACCGCGATGACCCGCGCTTCCAGAAGTACTGGAACGCCGCGGACGACAAGTCGCGCGAGCAGGCTCTTCGCGAACTCGAGCGCGAGCACCTGGGCAACAACGAACGCCTGATCAAGATGTTCGAAGCGGTCGATACGAACGACGCGCACCAGTTCCTGCCGACCACGATCAGCAAGGAACCGCGTGAGCCGCTGGTGGAAGACAAGCACGGGGCGTTGCTCGAGTTCTATCGGAAGATCCGCCCGGGCGACCCGCCGACCCATGACAACGCGCGCAACCTGCTGAAGACGCTCTTCTTCGAACCGCGCCGGTATGACCTCGGCCGCGTTGGCCGGCACAAGGTCAACACCCGCCTCGAGCTCGAAGATCCGACGATCCAGCGCTGGCTTCGACCGTACGACCTCGTGAGCATCATTCGCGAGCAGGTCAACATTAATAACGGCCGCGGCCACCACGATGACATCGACCACCTCGGCAACCGCCGCGTGCGGGCCGTGGGCGAACTCATCCAGCAGCAGTTCCGCGTCGGCCTGCTCCGCATGGAGCGCGTCGTTCGCGAACGCATGACGATCACGGACCCGGAAGAGGCAACGCCGAGCGCCCTGATCAACATCCGGCCGGTTGTCGCTGCCATGAAGGAGTTCTTCGGCGGGAGCCAGCTCTCCCAGTTCATGGACCAGACCAACCCGCTCTCCGAGCTGAACCACAAGCGCCGCCTGAGCGCGCTTGGTCCGGGCGGTCTCTCCCGCGACCGCGCCGGCTTCGACGTGCGCGACGTGCACCACAGCCACTACGGCCGCATCTGCCCGATTGAGACGCCGGAAGGCCCGAACATCGGCCTCATCGGCTCCCTGGCGACCTACGCCCGCCTCAACGAGTTCGGCTTCATCGAGACGCCGTACCGGCGTGTCCAACGCGAGCTGGTCTCGGACGCGCCCGAGCTCGTCGGGCGGACGCTTCGCGAAGAAGCTCTCGACGATGACGGAAAGGCGATTGGCGAACCCGGAGCGCTCATCACCGCTGATATGGCGAGGAAGCTGGCCGCCGCCGGCCGCTCCGTCGCCATCCGGCCGTGGGTAACGAACGACATCGTCTACCTGACCGCGGACCAGGAAGACAAGTACAAGGTTGGCCAGGCCAACACC
>CAZKZR010000646.1:0-1880 GCA_964557245.1 uncultured Anaerolineaceae bacterium
TCCCAGGTACCGCTCCCAGGATTCGACCGCCCGCCAGTCGATAAAGGGCGCGACGCCCCTTCCCTGAAATGCCAGCGGATCGGCCTCCGCTACACCGGTCACGACATCGCGAAGGTACCGAACTGGCCGCACTTCGCCTTCGACCTGGTTCTCAAGAAGGGGTTCCAGGTAGAACGGGAATGGGTAGAAGCCGCTCAGCGCCCGAGACCTGCCTTGCAGCAGCGTCCGGACGACCACGCCCTCGCACGTCACCAACGCTTTCGTGGCATTCGGCGCGTAAACGTGGCGCAGGGCGTCGAGGAAGAGATCGCTCGCGAACGGCGGCCAGCACGGCTCTTCCGCGGGGCTTGTCACCGAACCGATGCTATTTGACGACGAAGTAGCGCGCCTCAGGGTGGTGCGAAACAACCGCGGCCGTCGATTGCTCGGGATGCCACTGGAACGTCTCGCTCAGTTCCACGCCTATGCGTTCGGGCTGGAGCAGGACGGCCATCTTCGCTTGTTCTTCCAGGTCCGGGCACGCCGGGTAGCCGAACGAGTACCGCGCCCCCTGGTAATGCGCCTGGAAGAGCTCTCGCATGCTCGCGCCGTCGTTCCCGGCGATGCCCAGTTCCTCGCGGACGCGCTTGTGCCACATCTCCGCCAGCGCCTCCGCGCTCTCAACCGAGAAGCCGTGCCAGTGCAGGTAGTCCTTGTACTCGTTGGCTTTGAACAATTCCTGGGCGAACTCGCTCGCGCGCTCGCCCATCGTTACCAGGGTCATCGCGACCACGTCGTACTGCGGGCCGCCAGCGGCAGCCTCCTCCACGGATCGGAAAAAGTCAGCGATGCACTTCCGCTCGCCCGTTGTCTGGCGAGGAAACGTCAAGCGGACAGGCTCGCCGGAAGGCTTGCCATCCTTGAGGTCCGGCCAACAGATAAGGTCGTTCTTGTCCGCCAGGCACGGGAAGTAGCCGTAGACCACCTGCGGGGTCAGCAGCTGTTCGGCGATGGCGCGTTCGCACCAGCGCCGGAAAACCGGCTGGACCTGCTCGTCTACGAACTGCGCGTACTCGGCCTCACTGCGCTCCCCGCGCTGGTATTGCCACTGGCCCCGGAACAGTTGGATCTGATTAATCCACGGGTAGATATCGCGCAGGGGTATCCCCCGCACGATGCGGCTACCCCAGAACGGCGGGGTCGGGACTGGCTGGTTCCGCGAAATCTCGGACCGTGCATACTCCGCCAGGCCAGCGGCCGCTCCGCGCTCACCGGGTACCGTCACCTGGACGGCGTCATAGACGTCGTTTTCGCCTCGCGGGAGTTCGGCCCCGCCGCGAGTCAGCAGCGGCAGCGGCCGGCCTTCACGGGCGGCCGGCACCACCTTGTCCAGTGTCGAGAGCCCCTCGAACGCGTCCTGCGCGTAATAGACCGTGCCCTTGTAAACGCGTCGAAGGTCGTCCTCGACGTACTTCCTGGTCAATGCGGCCCCGCCGAGGATCACCGGGAAGTGGAACAACTCTCGGCTGTTCAGTTCCTCGAGGTCTTCCCGCATCACCACCGTGCTCTTCACCAGCAATCCCGAAAGCCCTATGGCGTCCGCCTCAACTTCCTGGGCCTTCTCGATGATGCTCTGGATGGGCTGCTTGATGCCGATGTTATACGTCGTGTACCCGTTGTTGCTGAGAATGATGTCGACGAGGTTCTTGCCGATGTCGTGCACATCGCCGCGCACGGTCGCCAGCACGACCTTGCACTTCGTGGAGCCGTCAACCTTCTCCATGAACGGCTCCAGGTAGGCAACCGACTGTTTCATCGTCTCGGCGGACTGCAGGACAAAGGGCAGTTGCATCTTGCCCGAGCCGAACAGTTCGCCCACCACGCGCATGCCATCCAGCAGG
>CAZKZR010000647.1:0-1878 GCA_964557245.1 uncultured Anaerolineaceae bacterium
TCCCGCACTTTCTGCTGTGCGGCGGTGCGGGCTTCGTTTTCGCTCAGGGGCGGTAGCCGCCGAGCTTCCAACGCCCGGGCTCGGGCGTTCACCGGGTCTTCTTCTTCTGCGCGGTGGAATGAATCCTCGTCACGGAGCCAGCGCGAGAAGATCTCGCGTTCCAGAGCGCCCGTAAACAGCGAGGTGGGGTAGTTCCGGAAGGCATGGCGCAATTCGCGGTGCTTCAGCAGGATGGCGAGCAGAACCTCTTCCTGGGTAAGCGGCGCGTCGCTGTTTCGTCGCGGCCTGGGTCCGGATTGGGGCGCCGGATGTCCAGCCCGCAGCCGCTCAAGGACGGCTTCCTCGCCGATGCCGAGGTGACGGGCGACCCGCTGCACGTAGACGGCCCGCTCCAGGGGATCACGCACCGCGAGCAGCACCGGCTGTAACCGATCCACCATTTCCCGCGCCTGGGCGGGCGATTCCACCCTGGTCACGCCCATCACCCGGCGAATCAGAAACTCCGCGAACGGGGGGGCACCGTCGATGGCCTGGCGCCATGTCTCCGGGTCCTCGCGGGCAATTTCATCCGGGTCTTTGCCTGGAGGGAGGGGAGCGACGCGCAGCTCCATTTCGCCGGAACCGACGATGGCATCGGCATTGCGTACGGCCTGGCCCATGCGTTCAGAAGAGTCCAGTCCGAGAAAGAGGCCCCCGGCTCGTTCGGCAGCAGCGAGGCCGGCGGCGTCCGGGTCCATGGCGAGCACGATGCGCCTGGCGTGGCGGCGAAGCAGCGCGGCGTGGTGCTCGGTGAGCGACGTTCCCATCGTGGCGACTACATTGGTGAAGCCTGCCTGCCAAGGGCCAAGCACGTCCATGTAGCCTTCGACGACGACGGCGACGCCGGATTCACGGATAGCGGAGAGAGCGTGTTCCAGGCCGAAGAGCGTGCGTCCCTTGTCGAAGATCTCGGTCTGGGGAGAGTTCAGGTATTTGGGCTGTTCGCCGTGTAGGCCGCGACCGCCCATTGCGACAAATTCGCCGCGCTCGTTGGCTATCGGGATGATGACTCGGCCCCTGAAGCGGTCGTACGGATCCCGGCCGGAATCGGATTCGATGAGCAGTCCGGCGGCAATCTGGTCCCGTTCGTCGTAGCCGCGGTTCTGGAGGAAGCTGCGAAGCATCCTCCAATCGTCTGGCGCCCAACCGAGGCGCCAGGACTCGAGCGTGTTGGGCAGCAGGCCGCGCTTTTCGAGCAAGTATTCCCGGGCCGGCTGCCCGTCAGGTTCGCGGAGGCAGCGCTGGTAGAACTCCACGGCGGCGGACATGACGGCCGCGAGCCGGTCATGCTGCGAGCGTTTCTTCGAATCTTCGGCGGAGAGCTCGACGCCGGCCTCATCGGCGAGCAGGCGCAGGGCGCCGCGAAAGTCGGTGTTCTCGCGCTTTTGGACGAAGGTGAAGAGGTCGCCACCTTCGCCGCAAGTGCCGAAGCAGCGCCAGTTTCCCCGTTCCGGGAAGACGTAAAACGAGGGCGTTTTCTCCGTGTGGAACGGACACAGACCTTTGAAGCTGCGGCCGGATTTTTGGAGTGGAGTGGAGCGGCCGATGAACTCGACGAGATCAACCTGGCGCTTGATGGTCTCAACGACGTCCACGGACGTCATGCTACTTGCGAGCGCGACTTCAGATGACGGGTTCGTGGCACCAACGGCTGGTCTGAACGCTCGAGACTGATTACGTCACGGACTGATGGTGAAAGAGGCGCTGGCGACCACGGCGCCGTTAATCAGGACTTCGGCCGTGGCAGCGCCCGTCCCGGGCTTGTTCACGGTGAACGTGGCCGTCTGATTCTTCGCCAGAGCAATGTTCTGGGACTGTGCCGCTTCGGCATTGCCCACC
>CAZKZR010000648.1:0-1868 GCA_964557245.1 uncultured Anaerolineaceae bacterium
ATGTGCCCCCGGTGAAAACAACCCCGCGTCAATCACGCGGGGCTGCCATTTAAGCGCGACCTTCCCCCTTTCCCGTTTACGCCCCCTCGATACCCTTGTCTCTGTAGGAAGGTTCTTGCCCCATGCCGACTGATCGCGTCCAGCTCTACGACACCACCCTCCGGGACGGCTCCCAGATGGAGGGCATCTCGCTTTCGGTCGAAGACAAGATTCGCATCACGAAGAAGCTCGATGAGCTCGGCCTCGAATGGGTAGAGGGCGGCTTCCCCGGTTCGAACCCCAAGGACGCCGAATACTTCCGCCGCCTCAAGTCCACCACCCTCAAGAACGCCAAAGTCAGCGCCTTCGGCGGCACCCGCAAACCCAACATCACCTGCGAAACCGATGCCAACATCCAGAGCATGGTCGCCGCCGAAACCCCCGGCATCACCCTCGTCGGCAAGGCCAGCATGTACCAGGTTCGCGAAATCCTCGAGACCAGCGCCGAAGAAAACCTCGCCATGATCGCCGACACGGTTTCGTACTTTAAGAAGCTCGGCAAGACCGTCTTCTTCGATGCCGAACACTTCTTCGACGGCTTCATGGACGACCCGGATTACTCCCTCCAGTGCCTCGCCACCGCCGCCCGCGCCGGCGCCGAAGCCCTCGTCCTTTGCGATACCAACGGCGGTATGACCACCAGCGCCATGCTCCGCGCCATCGCCGCCGTCCAGGACCGCGTGAACGACACCCGCCTCGGCATCCACACCCACAACGACGCCGGCCTCGCCGTCGCCAACTCCCTCGCCGCCGTCGAAGCCGGCGTCTGGCAGGTCCAGGGCTGCGTCAACGGCTACGGCGAACGCTGCGGCAACGCCGATATCCTCACCATCCTCGCGAACCTCAAGCTGAAGATGGGCCTCAACGTCGTCGAAGACGAACAGCTCGCCCGCCTGACCGAAGTCTCGAACTACGTCTCCGAGATGGCCAACATGGTCCCCAACGGAGGCGCCCCCTACGTCGGCGCCTCCGCCTTCGCTCACAAAGCCGGCTACCACGTCGCCGGCATCATGAAAGACGAGCGCGCCTACCAGCACATCAATCCCGCCCTCGTCGGCAACCAGTCGCGCGTCCTCGTCAGCGAACTCTCAGGCCAGCGCAACCTCCTCATGAAGCTCGAAGAGCTCGGCATCGATTACCCGCTGACCCAGGCGGAAATCAAGCGCCTGCTCGAAGTCGTCAAGGAGAAGGAGAGCCAGGGCTACCAGTACGAAGGCGCCGAAGCCAGCTTCGAACTCCTCGTCCGCCGCTCCCTCCCCAACTACCGCGCCCCCTGGGAACTCGAAGACTTCGTCATCGTCGAACGCCGCCGCCGCGGCCGCGAAGAGTCCGAGAACGAAATGCTCGCCGAGGCCATGGTCAAAGTCATCGTCGATGGCCAGCTCCACCACACCGCCAACGAAGGCAACGGCCCGGTCAACGCCCTCGACGGCGCCGTCCGCAAAGCCCTCGCCGTCGCCTACCCCCAGATCGAGACCGTCAAACTCGTCGACTACAAAGTCCGCATTCTCGACAGCCAGGCCGCCACCGGCGCCCGCACCCGCGTCCTCATCGAAAGCACCGACGGCAACCGCTACTGGACCACCGTCGGCTCCAGCACCGACATCATCGAAGCCAGCTGGCTGGCGCTGAGTGACGCGCTGGAGTACGCGATGCTGGTGGCGGGGTAAGGGCGAAAGGCAACAGGCCAAAGGCAAAAGTGGCTGGAGTCGCGGGGCTCAGCCCCCGCTGGGGCCCGGGAGGGCCAGCGGCATATTGGCCGTTAGCGGCCCGGGAAGTAGCCCCGACCGTGAGGGAGGCAATGCCGCCCCCGCTCGGTCCAAACACGC
>CAZKZR010000649.1:0-1867 GCA_964557245.1 uncultured Anaerolineaceae bacterium
GCTCGCTGGCGCTCGCAGGCCTGCCGCCGCTCGCGGGCTTCTGGTCCAAGGACGAAATTTTCGTGGCGCTGGACGAGAAGTGGGGCGCGTGGGCGCTGGTCATCCTGGGCTTCGCGGCCGTCATGACGGCGTTCTATACGACCCGGCTGTTCATCCGGACGTTCATGGGCAAGCCGATGGACCCGCATGTGCACGAGCACACGCACGAGTCGGCCTTCGTGATGACCGGCCCGTTGATGTTCCTCGGCCTGCTGGCCGCGTTCTCCGGATTCATCGTGTTCCACGACGTGGGGAAGGCGCTCGGGTTCCCGGGCGGTATCACCGAGTTCATCTTCCTCCCGCACCATGGGCCGCACGAGTACGAAATCGACTGGGGATTCGCGGCGGCTTCGCTGGGTATGGCTACGGTAGGCATCTGGACGGCGGCGTGGATGTACTGGGGGAATTCGCTCAAGCGTTCGACAGCGCTGGCGGAGTGGAGCCCGGGCCTGTACGACATGATCAAGAAGAAGTTCTACTTCGATGAGCTGTACCAGGCGGCCATCGACCGAGGCGTCCTCGGGTTCAGTTTCGTAGTGTCCTGGTTCGACCGCTACGTTGTGAATGACACGGGCGTCGATGGTTCGGCCCAGGTGACCGGGTTTGCCGGTGGTGTCCTGAAATATCTACAGACCGGCCGTGTACCGAACTACGCGATGGCGATCGCCATCGGCGTGGCGGGGCTCGCTGTCGCCGGGCTGGTGGTGAGGGGCTAATCGATGACCTTCGATGAGGGCCAGGGCTACGTTGTCCTCGCCACGATGGCGGTGCCGCTTGTCGCGGCGTTCCTGCTGGTGCTGGTTCCCGGCAGCCAGAAGATGTGGGTGCGGTACATCTCGGCGGTCACCGGGGCGATTGTCTGCGGGCTGAGCATCTACATTTTCGCGGCCTACCAGGTGGACGGCGAAGCGGTGCAGATGAAGCTGCGCTGGGTGTGGGTGGAGAACACTGCCTTCCTGGGGAAAGACGGGATCACGCTCTACCTCGCGGTGGACGGCATTTCGGCGACGATGGCGCTACTCACAGGCGTGGTTGCGTTCGCCGGGGCGATTGCGAGCTGGAAGCTGGACTTCCGGAACAAGGACTTCTACATCCTGTACTGGACGTTGCTGGCGGGCGTGTTCGGCACGTTCTTCTCGTACGACCTGTTCTTCTTCTTCTTCTTCTACGAACTGGCCGTTATGCCGCTCTACCTGCTGATCGGCGTCTGGGGTTCGACGCGGAAGGAGTACGGCGCGGCGAAGCTGACGCTGATGCTGGTCGGCGGCTCGGTGCTTATCTGGATCGGCGTATTCGCTACCTTCCACGAGGCAAACCTCGGGACCTTCGACCTGCAGCAGCTGTGGGCTGCGGGCCAGGACGGGACGTTGAGTCCGACCTTCCAGAAGACGTTCTTCCCGATGATGGTTATCGGCTGCGGAGTGCTGGCCGCCCTCTGGCCGTTCCACACGTGGTCGCCTGACGGCCACATGTCGGCGCCGACGGCGGTCTCGATGGTGCACGCGGGCGTGCTGATGAAGCTGGGCGCGTTCGGCATCATCCGGCTGGGGATCCAGCTGATGCCGGTGGGCGCGGAGTTCTGGATGCCTGGGCTGATGGTGCTGGGTGTCATCGGCGCGGTCTACGGCGCGACGGCTGCGCTGACGCAGCGCGACTTCAAGCTGATTTCGGGCTATAGCTCGGTTTCGCACATGGGCTACGTGCTCATGGGCCTCGCGACGATGAACCAGATAGGCATCACCGGAGCGGTGCTCCAGATGTTCTCCCATGGGGTGATGACGGCCCTCGTCTTCCTCATGATTGGCGCGCTTTACGACCAGGCACACAC
>CAZKZR010000650.1:0-1866 GCA_964557245.1 uncultured Anaerolineaceae bacterium
GAAGCGGGAGAAGGCCCGACCACACGACAAGGTGGATTTCGAGGCCCTCGCGCCACTGCTCGCGGATGAGCGGCGGAGGTGGCTGGCTGACGCGATCGGAACGATGGTCCCGGACCACCCCTGGCTCCCTCAGCTGATCTGACGCCAGGGGCACATCGGAAGTGGGCGCTGCCTTAGCCGGCGGCGCTCCACTTGGTGAATTTCGGCCAGGTGGATGGCCCACCCCAATCCTGCCACTCGGTGTGGAGGGCTCGTTCGATCCGGCAGCGAAAAAGCGCTTCGAAGTCGTGACCCCCGAGCCGTTGGTCGCAGCCCGCGCGCGCCCGTGCGCGTTCAGCGGGGTCGATGGATTCGGTCGCTTCGCCGGTGACGTAGAACTCCTCGCCGCCTTCCGGTGGAGGGCTGGCATGAAGCGCGAAGCGCCCGTCGCGGACGAGGTCCCGGTACTTCCAGCCCAGGTTCACGATGAAAAGGTAGAGATGGTGTTGCGTGAGCACCGGCATCACCGGATGGACGCGCGGGCCTCCATCCTTGCGGACGGTGGCGAGGTAGGCGACCGCGGTTCCGTCGCCGCGAAGGAGCCGCCGGCCGGCGGCAGCCATGTCCGGCGCCGCCACGCTGAACTGCTCCCAGGAGACTAGCGCGCCTGCCATCGGAAGTACTGTGGCGGCCAGGTCGGCTTACCGCTATCTCGGGGTTCGTAGAGCGAAAGGAGCGCGCGGTCGATGAGGAACTCGAAGGTCAGTTCATCCCCGCTGCTGGTGGCGCCGGCCGCGTGGTAGACCTCCGCGACGCGTTCGATTTCGGCCGGGTCCGAAAGTTGCCGGACGGAACTCCCGGAGAGCATCAACTCGTCGTCGCGATCGGGCTTCGGAAAGGCGTGAATGGCGAACGCACCGTTGGAGGCGAGGTCGCGGCGTTTTGGAGAATCGGCGATCAGCCCGTAGATTCCTCCGTCCGCCACCACTGGACAGAAGGGATGAATGCGGAGTCCGCCATCGGCGCGCCGCGTTGCCAGGTAGGCGAGACCCGGGCCGAACTGATAGAGCAGGGCGCGGCCCTCCGTGGCGATCTGGGGGCTCTCGCGTTCGAGGTCAGACCAACGAGCCAAGGGGCACCTCCGGGGCGGGCGCGATGGTGGCGGGGAAATGCGACATCTGGTGTCGCGTTCTCATGAAGCGCCAGTCGGCCCCACCGGGCGCTAGCTGAGTCGGTGTCTTTCGTCTTTGGTGGTTCTCCTATCTACTTAGCGCATGCGCTACCGCCGGGTTGTGGCCAAGTTCGGGACGAGCCTGCTGACGGCAGGAAGCGACCGGCTTGACCTGGAAGCGATGGCCCAATTGGTTGGGCAGGTGGTGCGCTTGCGGGCGAACGGCTGCGAAGTGGTTGTGGTCTCCTCGGGCGCGCAGGCCGCGGGACGGCATCGGTTGCGCGGCCGCGTGACCCCCGGGCGCGCGCCGAGCCGGCAGGCCGTGGCTTCCGTCGGCCAGAGCCACCTGATGCAAAGTTGGGACGAACTGTTCGACTGGCACGATACGGTGGTCGCGCAGGTGCTCCTGACGCGGCGAGATCTGACGGACCGACTGGGGTACCTGAACGCGCGGAATACGCTGCGCGACCTGATCGAGGCGGGAACGGTGCCGATCGTGAACGAGAACGACGCCGTGGCACTGGACCAGGTGCTGGCAACGCGCATTGGAGAGAACGACAGCCTTTCGGCGTATGTCGCGAACCTGATCGATGCGGACGTGCTGATCATGCTGACGGACGTGGCGGGGCTGTACGAAGGCGATCCGCGCCAGAACCCGGAGGCGCGACTGCTGGACCGGGTGGAGCGCATCGATGCGACCATAGAGTCGCTCGGGG
>CAZKZR010000651.1:0-1846 GCA_964557245.1 uncultured Anaerolineaceae bacterium
AGCGGACGGATGAACTCGTGCCGCTGCTGCGGCGCAGCCTGGAGTACACGCGGACGTTGAAGCCGAAGCCCACGCGCGCCGCCAGGGAATCAGCGAAGGGGGCTGCGGAATAGACGGCGGCCAGTAGGTCAATAACTATATGCAATCTGCACTTAGTGTGAACACTACTGGTGCCCTTCCCGGGCGATACTCAGAATGTGGATATGCCACTGCCCTCAGAACAGCTGGTCTGCCTGCGCGACGGACGGACGTTTCGCGTCCGCGCCATTCGGCCGGACGATGCCAGCCGGCTGCGCGAGTTTCACGACCGGCTCTCTTCGAACACCACCAGGCTGCGGTTCTTTAGCCCGCTGAAGCACCTCTCGCCCGATTTCGCAAATCGGCTGACTTCGGTGGACTTCGAGAAGCGGTGCGCATTCGTCGTCAGTCCGCTGGAGGACGACACGATCCACGGAGTTGGCCGGTACGAGGCCGAGACGCGCCGTTCGGCCGAAGTCGCATTTGTGGTTGAGGATTCGCTGCAGGGTCTTGGGCTCGGCAAGGCACTGCTGGACCGGCTTGTTCAGCACGCGAGAGAAGTGGGTTACACCCGCTTCAGCGCGGTGACACTCTGCGAGAACGGCCAAATGCTCTCGATATTCCGCGAGTCGCCCTACCACGCGGAAATCCACGTGGAGCGAGACCTGGCGTTCGTCCGGATGGACATCCGGCCAGCACCGGAGATGACGGCGGCCGCAGTCTAGAGAATCGAGCCCCGGATTCGCGGCCGCGCGGTCGACATCCTTCTCGTAGCGCGACACAATCGCGCGGCTATGAAGGACTACTTCGATATCGTCACCAGCAAGAAAGACCGCCACGCCATCATCCAGCTGAACCGGCCGGAAAAGATGAACGCGCTCTCTCACAACCTCCGCGCCGAACTGTTCGACGCGCTCAAGGACTTCGAGATGGACCCCGAAGTCAAGGTCATCATCATCCGCGGGTCCGGGCGGGCGTTCAGCGCCGGTTACGATCTCAGCGGCATTTCGAAGACACAGGATGACCGGGACTATGTCGAAAGCCGCAGCGGTCTCCCTGCAGTCGGGCCGATTCACCCGGGCCAGGGCCAGTGGCCGCAGCACCTGTTGAGCGGCTACTGGCAGATCTGGGAGCTGACCAAGCCAGTCATTTCACAGGTCCACGGGTACTGTCTCGCCGGCGGCACTGAGTTGGCCACGATGTGCGACCTCATGTTCGTCGCGGAGGACGCGATCATCGGCTATCCGCCGGTCCGCGCGATGACGCCCGTCGACATCATCTACCACCCGTGGCAGATGCATCAGAAGAAGGTTCGGGAACTCCTGTACACCGGCGACAGCGTGACCGGGAAGGAAGCGGTCGAGATTGGGTGGGCGAACCGCGCCGTGCCGATCGACAAACTCTGCGAAGTTACTGAGGCGTTCGCGGAACGGATCGCCAACGTGGATTCGCCGATGCTGCAGATGACCAAGCGGCAGGTGAACCGCGTGTACGAAATCATGGGCATGCGGACATCGATGCAGGTTGGCGGCGACTTGCAGGAGCTTGGCCGGGCAAGGCCCGGCGGCGAGATGTTCGGAAAGATCGCGCGGGAGAAGGGCCTGAAGGCGGCGCTGGACTGGCGGGACAGCCCGTTCCAGGACTACGCGAGCGCCCCGGCCGGTTCACCGAAGCCGAGCGGAGCCGCCTGGTAGTTTGAATCGTGGCCCCAACTGCTGCTCGCTTGATACACTCTCCCGTGGAGAGGTGTCCGAGTGGTTGATGGTGCCGCTCTCGAAAAGCGGTGTGGCGCAAGTCACCGGGAGTTCGAATCTCCCCCTCTCCGCCA
>CAZKZR010000652.1:0-1828 GCA_964557245.1 uncultured Anaerolineaceae bacterium
CCTGCACCGGGCCCAGCCCCAGGACTTCGTCGGCGACGAGCGAGACCAGGCGCTGCCGGGCCTCGCCGTACACGGGATAGTCTCCGGTGCTGATGGTGGCGAGGGCGGCTTCTTCAACAAGCTTGCGAGCGTCATGAGGCGAAGCCGCATTCAGCTTTTCGGCGTCGATCGAACTGATGAGCGCCTCATGGAGCGCCGCGACCATCGCTGTCATGTCCGGGCCGGTGGAGGGCTTGAGCACGTTTCGGGCAGGGTTGGCCATGAGGGTAGCTAGCCCTTCGCGTCCCGCGCCGTTCGAGCGCATCGTGGGGCCGCTGTCAGAGCGTCCGAACTCGGTCATTCGTGCACCTTCACTTCGCTGCTCCAACGGGAATCAATCGGCGGAAGAGGCTCCTGGACTCCTTCGGCGGCGACATGGTCTTGCCGGTGATCTTGCCGGCGAGGCCTGCCAGGTTGATGCCGGCGCGCGACTTGGGCTTGGCGAGGACGACCGGAAGGCCAACCTGGGTAGCCAGCGTCATCTGCGGGTCGTGGGGTATTTCCCAGAAGACCGGCTTGCGCAACACACGTTCGATGTCGGCCGCGCGAATGGCGTTGGCCCCGTTCGGGTGGTTCACGGTCAGGAAGAGCCGGTCTTCCGGGAAGCCCTCACTTTCGAGGACGTCCAGGACGAACGACGTGTCCTTGATGCTCGCCATGTCCACGCTCGTCACGACGAGCACCTGGTTCGCAACATCCAGGGCGGCCCCAACAATGTCGTTGAAGGCTCCCGGAGTATCGAGAATGACGTAATCGAAGATTCGGCTTGCGAAGCGGGCGAGTTCCTTGATGTCTTCGGCTTCAACCTGTCGCCAGTGGTTAGGGTGTTTCGGGGAGGGCAGGACGTAAACGCCCGACGCATGCTCGATGAGTGCGCTCTTGAACGTTGCCCGGTCGAGCATCTGCACCTGGCCAGCCATCTCGGCCACGGTGGTTGTGGGCTCGATGTCGAGCATGATTGCGACGTCGCCGAAGCGGGTGTCGAGGTCCATTACCAGCACGGAGTTGTCGGTGTTGCGGGCGATCGCGGCGGCAATATTCGTCGTGATGGTGGTCTTGCCGATTCCGCCCTTCGCGCCGAAGACCGTGAGGATCGTGCCGGCCGGTTGCGGTGCTGCCGAGGCTCCAGGTTCGCGCTCGGCGTTGCGAATTGCCATTTCGATGGCGGTGAGGAGTTCGCCGACTTTGAACGGGTGTTGGAGCAGGTCCCGGGCGCCGGCGTGCATCACCTGGCGGACCGTGGCGAGGTCAGTAGAGCTGGAATACGCGATGACGGGCGCTCCCGGGCGAATGGAGCGGACGGACTCGATGGTCTGGACCGCACGAGCTACTGGCTCTTCGACGGCCGCGAGAAACAGGTCTGGCTTCAACTCCTCGGCCAGGGAGGCTGCTTCAACGCCGTAACCGCATTCGGCGACGACGGCGAGTCTTGCCGGTGTGAGCATGCCCTGCAGCTCCTGCCGGAAGATGGGGTCCTCATCGATGATCATCACCAGGGGGTTGCGACCCATAGGTGCCTCCTCTCCGCCTCGGGCGCTTATTTGGACGCTCGCAACGCGTCAATGATGAGTTTTTGGAAGTTCGGGTCCGCGAGGGTAAGGAACGTCGTGTCGTCTGTCTTCACGATTTCGTTGTCGCCGGGAGCGCGGACGGTGAGGCGAATCTTCCCCTTCTCCTCAGCGAGGAGGACCTTCTGCACCGTGTCCGGCAACAGCGCAATCGTCACGACCGTGCCGTCGGGCTGTGCCTCCGGTTGTTCCACCAGCGCGTTCTGATCGGCCGTGCTCTT
>CAZKZR010000653.1:0-1819 GCA_964557245.1 uncultured Anaerolineaceae bacterium
GCTCCTGCATGGCTCTTAGCGGAACCTCGTCGAGTTGTAGGGCCGAGAGCGCCTGTCACTCATTTTTCCGATACCCTCGCGGCACACTCCCTGTTTCGAGGCTGACCTGTGACCCGAAAGCTCTCCGTTGGCATCACCTGGCAATTCGATATGAAGCGCGAAGACGCAATCGCCCTCGCGAAGATCGCGGATGAAACGGGAATCGACTCGTTCTGGGTGCCCGAAGGGTGGGCACGCGACGCTTTCTCGCTGCTGATCTCAATTGCCGAAAAGACGGAGCGGCTGAAGCTGGCGACGGGCATCGTCAATGTGTATTCCCGGACGCCGGGCGCCCTGGCGCAGCAGTTCGCCACGCTGGACGAATGGAGCGGCGGACGAGCGATCATCGGACTCGGGGCGTCCAGCGCCAACGTGATCGAACAATTCCATGGCGTGCCATTCCAGCCGTCGCTCGCGCGGATTCGAGAGACCGTAGACGTCATCAACCTGTTGATGCGAGGCGAGAAACTGGTCTATCACGGCAAATGGTTCAACTTCGACAAGGGATTCACGCTGCGCTTCAAGCCGGTCCGGGAGCACATCCCGATCTACCTCGCAACACTGCACCCGAAGAGCGTGAAGATGACCGCGGAGATCGCGGACGGCTGGATGCCGGCGTTCATTCCCAGGAGCGCGCTAAAGCAGCAGATCGACGAAGTGCGGGCCTGGTCGGTGGCCGCGGGCCGGGACGCGCGGGCGGTCGAGGTGAAAGCGGGAGGCGTGACGGTAAGCGATGACCCGGCTGCGAAGGACAAGGGCCGCGGGTTCATGGCGTTCTACATCGCGCGGATGGGGACGTTCTACTACAACCAGCTCTCCCGATACGGGTACGCCGATGAGGCCGCCGCCATCAAGAAGGCTTTCGATGACCACGGTTCGGCGGCAGGCGCGGCCGCTATTCCGGCCGAACTGCTGGAAGACCTTGGTTTCAGTGGAAACGCCGACGAGTGCCTCTCCCGGATCCGCGAAGATGAGGCGCTGGGTGTGGATGTGCACAACGTCAGCATCGACAGCACAGACCCGATAGCGTTCGGACGGGCGGTTGAGACGCTCCTACGGTAAACATGCATGCCTTCCGCACATGTGCTTAATTGCCGCTTAGTTAGGGGTTGTTACACTCCCGCCAATGCTGAGAAGGTTCGGGGCCCGGCGGGGTGATTTAGGACAGCCCGCCGCCGCGTCCGCGGCTGCGGAAACGGCTGCGCCAACCGCCCTCGAAGGCGATTGGACGACGGAATCCGCCGCGGCAGACGCCCCTCACCCCGAAACCGCGGAGCGTCGCAGGCGGTTTAGGTGGAAGCGGGCCATCCTTCTCTCCGCCGCGGTGATGTTTCTTTCGTTCGGCGCCGCGTACACCCAGAAGGACAAAATCACCCCACGCGCCGCCGACTTGAGCAGAAAACTGATCGGTGACGAGCGCACCGCCCGGATTGAGGGCTGGTTCTTCGACATGGAAGACCACGCCGACAAGATCAAATACCGGCTGTTCGGCGGCGAAGAGGATCCATTCGCGATACCCGAAGTCCAAGTGCAGTTCCTGGCACGCCCGGAGGCTCGCGAAGTGACTTACTTCGTGGGCACCGGCAGGCCATCCGGTCAGCTGCTCACGGCCGAAGCGCTCGGACCGCTCCCGCTGACGCCGCCGAAGACTTCCGTGCTCCTGAGCGACCCTCAGCCGGGGGAGGGAACGTGGACCACGGTCGGGCTACCGCGTTCCACACCGGCGGACACGCTCATGGCGAAAACCTTCATTCGCCCGGACAAGTCTCGGCCGTACGCT
>CAZKZR010000654.1:0-1819 GCA_964557245.1 uncultured Anaerolineaceae bacterium
CGAAGGCTGCACGCTCGCCGAGGTCCACTTAGTCGTCGTCTTCGTGCCGCTCCGTGTGGCGGGAAGTTGACGTTGGCTTCGGAGTGCTGGTGCCGGCGGCCCTGGCCGTCGCGCTCGCTGTGGGTGTAGCCGTGCCGCTGGCGACCAACGCGGCGGGCGGCTTCGACGTCGCAGCAGCGGGTGCGGCCGCTGTCGACGCCGCCGCGGGCGCTACCGTCATCGCGCTGTTCTGGCTCGCCCGAGCCTGCGCGCGCAGCGCCTCGACTTCAACTTGGAGAGCCGCAGACGCAGCAGATCGCTGTTGCTCCACCTCGGCTGCGGCACGGGCCTGAAGCGCAGCGCGCTGGGAGGCCACCTCGGCAGCAGCCTGCGCGAGCGCGGCGTCACGCTGCCTCTGCACATCGGCCAGTGCGGCCTCATAGGCGGCGGTCGCATCGATGACAGGCGAAGGTGCAGTGGTCACCTCGGCGGTGGCCACTGTCGACTCGGATTCCTCGGCGGCGGATGTATCCGACGAAGAACTGAAGAACCCGAACACAGAGGCGGACACCACGATGGCCGCCACCGCCAGCGCAGTGGACGCGACTGCGTACGCCGCGGCGAGCTGTCTGGTCATACGTCTACCCCTTCACCACGCACACGGGGCCGCGCGCCTTCGTGATCATCGGCGTATTGCAGATCCGCGCGTGACGCCCAAAGGTCCCGCGATTTCGCCTCGGACTCAAACCCGGCGTTTTCGGTGATATCAAACGGCATCACAGGATGCGGCAATCCTCGCGGTGCGGCGCATCGAACCGAGCCTACAACCCATATTTCGAGCGCAGCAGATCAACTTCGTGCATACAAGAAGTCTTCTCCGCTCCGCTCTTCTTGTTGCATTCCGCTGTCTTGGACGCGATCTCGCCCTGCACCTCAGCGAGCTTCGCTGAACTCAGCGTCGTTGCGGGCGCCGAGGTTGCCGGGGCTGCGGCTGCCACGGGACCTGGTGCGGCGATTGCGGTGGCGACCGGCGCCACAGTCGAGATCGCCGTGGGCTGGACCGTTGGGGACACCGCGGTTGCCGACGGCGTTAGAACGCCCTGGCCCGGAGCCGATTGCGAAGCTTTTGCGGCTGCTTCGGCCTGCGCCTTCGCAGCGGCAAGCTCGGCGGCCAGCACGGCCGCCGCCGCGGCGCGCTGCGCCTCCACCTCGCTCGCAGCGTCCGCCTGCAACCGCGATCGCTGCACCGCAACCTGAGCGGCCGCCTCGTCCAGCGCGATGCGTCTCTGCGCCTCCACATCCGCGAGGGCCGCCCCGTACGCACCCGAGGCATCCACCACCGTCGTCGACGCACGGGCCGCCGCATTCGGCGTCGCGGAGCCCGCGTCTGACACCGTGCCCTCGTCCGTACTGAAGAAACCAACGACTCCCGCGACCGCCACAATCACGGCGACCGCCAGCGCCGCGGACGCCACCGCATAGGCCGCCGCAACCTGTCTCGTCATTAATCCACCTCGTGGCGCACATGGGACATGACCATAGCCTGAAGAATCGGCAGTACCGCACCCCAAGTGTGACGGTGGGAGCGAATCGCGAGATCTCCAGGTTCAGGAGCGCCGACGGAGACTCCACGTTCCTGCGCGGCAGCCTGGCACCGGCACCCAGCGGCGTGATGGCCGACACTCTCAGGGTGCAGAAGATGGCCCGCAGCGCCTGAGGCGCGCGGAACCACGTGAAAGGCCACCGACGCCTCATGAGCGAGCGGTGGTGTTCAGGCACCTCACCCCGAACGGGGTACGACAGGCCGTAGGTCACGCCCGAGGGTGGGATGCTCCTACCG
>CAZKZR010000655.1:0-1811 GCA_964557245.1 uncultured Anaerolineaceae bacterium
GAGTAGCGAGACTGCCCTCACCCCCTGCCCCCTCTCCCGACTCCTGCGTCGCGGGCGAGGGGGTGGTGTGGCAGTGGTGGTTGCGTACCGGGTGCGCGGCCGCGCGCGTGCTTCCGCGCGCGCCTCTGATGAGGGGCGGGTGATGACAAGAACGCGGGCGCGGGTCGGGTTGGTGGCTGTGTGGTGGAGATCGCAGAGATTTTGGCTGGAGGGGGTTGACTTCCCGGCTAAAGTGAACGACTATTCATTCAGTGAATGAAGGTTCACTCAGTGAGGAGGCACACCATGTACACAGAACTTATGAATGCGCGACTGACGGAACTTCGCGTTGCGGAGCCCCGGATCAACCAGCGGATGGCCTGGGAGCAGTTCACGCGAATCGACCGGCTGGAGCGTGCGCTCAAGATGGCCCGGGGTAAACTGCAGATCCTGCCGACCCTTTCCGCAAAGGCGCACTGAACCGATGGCCCGAGTATCCGATGCCCACCTTGAAGCTCGCCGCCAGAGCATTTTGGAAGCGGCGACGAAGGTGTTTTCCCAGAAGGGGATAGCCTCGGCGACGATGGCCGAGATCGCATCGGAGGCCGGGATTTCACCGGGGGCGATCTACCGCTACTTCGAAAACAAGGAAGAACTGGCGCGCGGGTGCATGAATGAATCCGCGGAAGCCATCAAGAACGCGTGGTCCAATCCGGCGGCGCTGGAGATGTCGTTCGATGAGTTGGCGAACCTGACGTTCGCGGGCATCGATATGGCGGACGAAGCGGTCGACACGCAGATGTTCCTCGAGCAGATGCTTATCGCGGTGCGGGACGGGAACGCCGCGGCGATGAAGGAGTTCAGCGACGAGCACATTCGCATCCGCGAAGGCATCGCGTTCTTGATGCGGCGCCAGTATGGCGAGCGCCTGGACGGATTCGATGTGGAGCGGCTGGGCGAAGCGCTCTACGCCTTTTACTGGGGCGCGCGGCTGGTGAAGCTGATGTCGCCAGATTCGGACCCGCTGGGCCAGTACGGGCAGATCCAAAAAATGATGCACGCGGCGATGACTCGCTAAGGGCGATCACCGCAACCTCTCCCTCCCACAGCCCTTCCGGCAAGCCGGAAGGGCTGTTTGGCGTTTAGGGGTTCAGGAACCTATGGCGCCACCGCCAGTCTTCATGGCGAACACGACCGCCGGCCGCGGCTCCTTGCCGTCGGGGAAGGTACTCGAAGGCTTCTCCAGGGAGGATTCCTCGGCGGGGTGCTGAATGCTGACGAACAGGGTGTCATTGGTGTTGCTGAGGCATAGGCTGGCAGTTTCGCCGCCGGGGACTCCGCTGAGGAACTGGCGCACGTACCCTCGCTCCGATCCCTCAACCGGGACGGCGAAGACGCCGTCGTTCTTCTTGAAGGTGCCGGTCTGGCCGTCGGTGGAGATCCAGAGATTGCCCGCGTTATCGAAGGTGATGTTGTCCGGCGATGAGATTGGGCTGACGAGGGACTGGTCGTAGCCGCCGAAGTAGGTGCCGGCATCGGACTTCGGGTCTCCGCAGATGAGGAGGAATCCCCAGTTGAAACTGAGCGAGCTGTGGTCTCCGCCGGCCGGGGTGATTTCGATGATGTGGCCGTGGCGGTTGGTGGCGCGGGGGTTGGCCGCATCGGTGCCTGGGTTGGTGCCGACGCCGCGGTTGGTGTTGTTGGTCATGACGGCGTAGACCTTGCCGTTTTTCGGATTGACTTCGATGTCTTCAGGACGGTCCATCTTCGTAGCGCCAACGAGGTCAGCGGCGAGGCGGGTCTTGATGGAGACGTCTCCCTGGGAGGCGAAG
>CAZKZR010000656.1:0-1807 GCA_964557245.1 uncultured Anaerolineaceae bacterium
TCTCCGCAACTTGATCCACAGCGGGCGCCTGCCGGAAGTGCCGATCCATGTCGACTCCCCGATGGCCTCCGATGTCACCTCGATCTACAACCACTACATCAAGTCCGAATCGCTGGATCAGAACATCCCGTTCACCAGCGCCCGCTCGCTCTTCCCATCCAACGTCCGCTTCCACCGCAGCGTCCAGGAATCTCGCCAGTTGAACGAGATGAGCGGTCCCCGAATCATCATCTCCTCGAGCGGCATGCTGGCTGGCGGCCGCGTCCTCCACCATCTCAAGCGGCTCGCCGGCCAACCCGAAAACCTGATTGCCCTTGTCGGTTATCAGGCGGTCGGCACCCGCGGGCGCGACCTCGCCGAAGGCCGCCGCTCCGTGAAGGTGCACGGACAGATGGTTCACGTCCGGGCGCAAGTTGCCAACCTCCATGGGCTTTCGGCTCACGCCGACCGCGATGAGCTCATCCGATGGGTGAAAAATCAGCCCAAACTGCCTCGCGCCATTTACCTCACGCACGCCGAAGAGGAACCCCGCGCCGCGATGAAGGCACTCATCGAAAAAGAACTGGGCATCGCCGCGGTGACTCCCGCCATGGGCGAGGAGCACGATCTCGCATGGCTCTTTTCGAAGTAGGCGCCGGAGATTTCGCAGATCCTGCGAATTTTCTCGAACCGGGAACTTTTCGGCACTCACCTTCGTTCTGACTACGAGAGGGAATCCGACTCCATGGAGGACCGTGTGTCTTCAGCGAATCTGTTCAACCGGAAAAAGCCCGTTTCGTGGCTCATCGCAGCGGCTCTTGGCGCCGCGCTGTTCGCCTCTGGCGCTCTCGTGGCCCGCGCAACACTCGATGACGAAGAGCCGGCGGCAGCTCCGGATTCCTCCGGAAAACTCATCGCGCCCGGCATCGGGACCGATAGCGTCGCTTCCACCAACCGCGCGGCCTATGGCCCCAACGACGTGATGACGACGGGCGGGCGCGGCGCCGATTCAGCATCGTATCCTGGCTGCCGCGCTCCGCTGCCCGCCGGACTTATCTCCAACGGGACCGTGGATCCAGCGAAGGTTGGCTTTGCCGCCGCGTTCCCGAGCAGCGGCTTCACCCCCTCGGGCGTTTCATTCTCAGTCCAGGGAGAATGCCAGCCGGACGGCTCGGCAACCGGCGGCGCTCTGGTCCTCGATAGCTCGTGGCGCCACGACGCAACAGGTCTCGACGCTTTCGTCTCGCAACGCGCCAGCACAGAAAAGGTCGCCGGCATCTTCCGTATTGAAGGCGCCACGTTCTGGGCGAACGGCTACGTCTTCACGGTAAACGTGAACCCCTACCGCCCGATCCCCGTGGATGTTGGGGGAAGTGCTCCATCCACCGGCTCCGGTGCCTCGTCGTCCGGGTCCGGCTCGGCAGCCGCCAGCGATCTCCCGACTCGCCTCCCAAGCGCTCTGCCTGATGAACGCGCCGCCGAAGTCTTGCGAGAACTGGTCGGCCAGCTCGCCCCCGGCCTCGACCAGAAGTGCTTCTGGACCCAATCGCCAGGTGGCTGGGACTCCCTCTCGGCCGTCGGCGTAGGCGACCCGCGCCCGGCCATTCCGGCCGGATTCACCGAGGCTGACGTGAACATCGTCGCCCTCGTGCCGCCCGCGTCCGGTTGCGATTCGAGCCTTCGTCCCACCGACGGCTTCAGCCTCAACGCGAACTGGCAGAAGAACGCCAACAACAGCGAGTTCGCCTACCTCGGCGTCTCCGTGTATGGCAATGGCGGCGCACAGGGTTTCCCCGGCCAGTTGAACGACTACGGCGCCAACTGGACT
>CAZKZR010000657.1:0-1801 GCA_964557245.1 uncultured Anaerolineaceae bacterium
GCGTCGGCGCTCGCGCAGCCCACGCCCTCACCTATCAGGGACTCCGGACACGCCGGCGTGAACGAACTCGGACCAAGGACTTTCTGCAGCCATCCGCGGGCTTCCACCTGGTCCGTTGGCGGCGTAAGCAGAGGGTTCGGCGTTGGAGTCGCGGTGGGTGAAACAGGCACCGATGTCGCCGTGGCGGATTCGGTCGGTGCCGGCATCGGCTCGTCCTCGTCGGATCCGCCGCGGCAGCCAGCCGCGGCGAGCATCGCGAAGCCTGCCACCGCCAGGCATGGCAAAAGCGCCGTCCACCCCGTCACGGCTTTTTGTTGAGGTAGTCTTCGGCCGCCCAGCCCTCGCCCAAATCAGTCCTCACCTTCCACCACGTCAGATCACTCGCCAATTCTGGACCACCGGTCACCACAAGTTCGGTACCGTCTTTGACGCAAACGATGGCGTCGTTCTCGCGCCCCGCCTTCACTCGCACGTTCAGGCAGTCGCCGGTGCCTGTCACGATGACCGCTTCACCACCCTTGAACTTCCCGGCGCCCGTCGTCGCGACCGCCGATTGCGTAGGCACCGGCGTAGTGATCGCAGACGTTGGCTGCACGGTAGTGATCCCACCGGCGGGCTCCGTCGCTGCCGGAGTCGGGTCGGCATCGGCCGTTGAACCCCCACCGGTCAGCTTGTCCACTGACCAGATGACCCCGAAGGCCACAACAATCGCCAGGAGCGCCGCGACCGGAACGTACCAGTACGCAAGAATCCGTGGCCGGTCGTAGATCTGCGGCATCGTCTTCCGCGGCATGTGCTCGCCGGGAGGCGGCTGGTACCGCCGAGGCAACGGAGGAGTCCCCGCTGTCGATGGCAACGTCCGGTGAATCATGGGCGCAGGGGCCGCCGCGCCGATCACCGGGCCGTCGTCCGGTGCCGGAGACTTTTCATGGATCGGCGGGCGCGTAGCGCGGAACGGGATCGGCTCAGGCGCTCCGATCTCCGCCGGAGGCGGCGCCATCGGGCCTGAGCGGGTGCCCTCGCCGGGGTGTGGAGCCGGGGAACCGCTGATCCGATCATTTGCCGTGTATGCCATCGCGGAAGGCGAGACTTTGTGCTCGCTCTGCGTCGCGCAACCGCCGTTGGTTACCCAGCAGCCCGGGTGGTGCAGCACGCCACACCCATCGCAGCGCAAGACGGCTTCGCCCTCCTGGAAGGAGCGATCGCAAAGCGGGCAGAAGCGTTGGACGCTCACCTGGCGTCTCCCAACATGAAGTCCGATAGCGTGCGGCGCACCTCATCATCACCATCAAACGTCGAAAGCCTCGGGAAAGTTCCATCAGCGTGCCGCAAGGAACGCCTCAACTTCCTGGCGCGTCGGAAGCGCCTCTTGAGCTCCGGGCTTGGTTACGGCAAGGGCGCCCGCGGCCGATGCGAAGGTCGCAGCACCCCGGATGCCGGCGCCCTCGGAAAGGCAGACCGCGAGCGCCGCGCAGAACGCATCTCCGGCGCCAACTGAGTCCACCGCGTGCACCTGGAATGCAGGCAACGAAAACGTCCCGTCGATATCTCCGCCCAGCAGCCCCTCGGAGCCGAGCGTGACCAGGACTCGTGGAGCCATGCGTTGCAGGTCCTTGAGTTCGCGCGCATGGTCTCCGTTCGCTTCAGGGACCAGCGCCGCGGCCTCCACTTCGTTCGCCACAAGCACCCGCGCCATGGCCAGCAACATCGGCGAATGCGGCGCGATCGGCGCCGGATTCAGCAGGATGGGGACCCCCGCCGCCGCAGCCACCCTGGCGGCCGCCTCCACCGCCGGCATACC
>CAZKZR010000658.1:0-1795 GCA_964557245.1 uncultured Anaerolineaceae bacterium
GCGGCGCCGGGAGCTACTTCTTTCTGTGCACCATCCACGACATGGTGGGAAATTTCGTGGTCGACCCGTAGCGGATCGGCGGCGGAACGGGGGTATTTCGCCCTTAAAGCTCGCGTCCGCGAAACTGGCGGTTCCAACATAACCATCAGAGCATCGCCAACATGATTATTCACATGGCCCCCGGGGCTTCCATCGACCAGGTCGAGCGCGTTATCAACCGAATTACCAACGACTACGGGCTCCGCTGCGAGACCATCGTCTCCGGGACGACTGTCATTGGCGTCAAGGGCATCGCATCGGTGGTAGACGAGGGACGGATCCTTGAGTTGCCGGGCGTGGACCGCGTCATCCGCATCACGGAGAAGTACAAGGACGCAAGCCGGAACTTCCACAAAGACGACTCCATCGTCGAGATCAGCGGCCGGGTGAAAGCGGGCGGGGCGCATCTCACGTTCTTCGGTGGGCCGTGTGCCATTGAGTCTGAGCGGCAGGCCATCGACTCAGCCATGATGGCGAAAGAGGCGGGAGTGGACGTGCTGCGGGCGTTTGTCGACAAGTCGCGCACGAGCCCGTATGACTACCGAGGGCTGGAACTTCAAAAGGGCCTCGAGATCGCGGCCGCTATGAAGGAGGCAACGGGCCTCCCGACGGTTTCTGAACTCATCGACCTCCGGCATCTCGACGCTTTCTTGAAAGCGGGCATTGACGTGATCCAGGTGGGGGCCCGGAGTGCGCAGTATTCCCCGCTGCTCGAAGAGCTTTCACGCATCGACAATCCCGTGGTGTTGAAGCACGGTTTCGGCAACGACCTGAACGAATGGCTTTGCGCAGCGGCGTACATCATGTCCGGCATAGACCGCGAAGGACGTGTGACCGGGAGCGGGAACCGCAATGTGATCCTCTGCTATCGCGGGATCAAGAGCTTCGAAACCGAGACGCGGTTTGGCGCGGACACCGGCATGATCCCGCTGGTGCGGATGCGATCCCATCTGCCGTTGATCGCGGATCCGAGCCACAGCGGCGGCGACCGCAAGCTGGTAGAGCGCATGACCTATGCGTTCGTGGCGGCAGGCGCCCAGGGGATCGAGTTCGACATTCACAACAACCCGGCGGAGGCGCTCTGCGACGGCAAGCAGGCCGTCCAGGCGGACGCGGGCAGGATCATCTCCACGGCCCGGAAAATCCACGGGATGCTGGATGGCATAGGAATTGAGACCGGATCCAGCGTGGCCGTCGCCGCGGTCTAGTGCGCTGGGCTATGCGAGCAGGCGGGCCCGGGCGGCGGACATCGTAGCCGGGCTGACTCCGATGCTTTCGAGGTAGCCGGCTGCTCCACCGTAGGTGGACTCGATGTGGAGCAGGGTCGCTTCCATGTCCTCGGCGGGCGAGGCCAGGAGCTTTCGTCCGTGCTCCTCGGAGACGCCGCGTTCGGCCATCTTCGGGAGCCAGTCGTTCATGAGCGGTTCGAGGAGCGCCGCTGAGATTGCGTAATCTTCAACGATGGTCGCGTGGTCGACACCGGCGAGGCCGAGCAGCAAAGCAGCGGCGACTCCAGTTCGGTCTTTGCCGGCGGCGCAGTGGAACAGCACCGCGCCTTCTGAGTCCGCGACAATTTCGAACAGCAAACGATACGCGTTCCGGCCGGATTCCAGCATGCGCTGGTAGACAACGGCGTACCCCGGGAATTCGTCGTGCGATTGGCCGACTGGCGATTGGTCCTGTTCGAACACGGGCGCGAAAACGTGCTTGATGCCCACGGTCCGCGGGTCAGGAGTGATGTCGCGTTCGCGTTCGA
>CAZKZR010000659.1:0-1790 GCA_964557245.1 uncultured Anaerolineaceae bacterium
GTCGAAGCTCCCGAAGCTCGAATTGATGGCATCCGCCAGGTCGCCGCCAGGCGCGTTATTGGCCTGCGGGGGACGCATCAAAGTCCAGAACAAGGAGTGATTCCAGTGGCCGCCGCCGTTGTTGCGGACCGCCGTCTTGATCGCATCCGGCACTCCGGCCAGATTGTTGGCCAACAGGTCCTCCAGCGACTTCTCGGCGAGCTCCGGCGCCGATTCCAGCGCCTTGTTCAAGTTCGTGACGTAAGCGTTATGATGCTTGCCGTGATGGATCTCCATGGTCATCTTGTCGATGACGGGTTCGAGCGCGTCGGGCGCGTAGGGTAAGTTGGGCAAAGTGAAAGCCATGAGAACTCCTAGGTCTAGGTTAACCGCTTCGCATTGGATGCGGCCAGTGCCGCAAACAGATCACAAAAGCTTGTAGGTCACGATGGCGATCCCCACCAGGCGCTTTTCCCCGTCGTGCAGGTCCACCTGGCCGATGCCCAGCGATGAACCCACCCGCCGCAGATGACAGCGAGCCACCAGCCGCCCCTCCCGTACGGGCGCGAAGTAGTTCACCTTCAACTCCACGGTGGTCGCTTTGCGCTTCCCCTCGAAGTGCGCATACAGGGACATGCCCACGGCGACATCCGCCAAAGTCGCATAAACGCCGCCGTGCATCGTGCCTAGCGCATTCAGCAGTTCGGGCCGCATGGGCACGTCGACGGTCAGACCGTCGCGGTGAACTTTGCGGACCTCGAGCCCGACCAGGGTATTGAACGGCAGCGTGCGCATGAAGGCGCGGATCTTGGCAAGGGTCATGGAAGAAGCGGAACTCGCCTCCCATCATACAGATGCGGCGAAGATCAGCCGAAGTATAATCAAAAGAACATGTGTGGCATCGTCGGATACATTGGATCGAAAAAGGCTGTCCCGATCATCCTGGATGGCTTGAAGCGGCTGGAATACCGCGGCTATGACTCGGCCGGCATCGCCGTCCTCAATGGCGGAGATGATTTGCTGGTCCGGCGCGCTTCGGGCAAGCTCCGCAATCTCGAGGAAGCCATTCGCGCCAGCCCACTCGAGGGCTCGTATGGCATTGGCCACACACGCTGGGCCACTCACGGCCGGCCCACCGAAGAAAACGCGCATCCCCATGGCGACGGAGCCGGCAATCTCGTCGTCGTGCACAACGGGATCGTCGAGAACTATCTTTCCCTCAAGCAGGAGTTGCAGGCCGCCGGACACGTCTTCAAATCGGAGACGGACACCGAGGTCATCGCCCACCTCGTCCAGAAGTATTTCGAAGGCAGCCTCGAGACCGCCGTTCGCCGCGCCGTGAACGACATTCGGGGCGTCTTCGCCATCGCGGTCATTTCGAAGCTCGACCGTGAGAAGATCGTCGCCGCGCGGCAAGGCCCGCCCGCCGTGGTCGGCTTGGGCGACAACGAGTACTTCGTCGCCTCATTTCAGAAGGTTGCCACGTTTCGTATCGTTGGCGGACAGAAGCAGGGCGGCAATGTCGCCTCGTATTTCTGCGCGCCCGATGGCCGGGTGCGGCCCGCCGCCGACGCCCTGCGCGCCGCCGGCCTGGCCCCGCTGGCCCTGCGGGCCAAGGAGGGCCTGGCCCTCATCAACGGCACCGACGGCATCCTGGGCATGCTCGTGCTCGCCCTGCACGACCTCGACGCCCTCGTCACCGAGGCCGACGTCACCGCGGCCATGACGGTGGAGGCCCTGCTCGGCACCGACCGCGCCTTCGCCGCCGACCTGCAGGACCTGCGCCCGCAGGTGGGTCAGGCCGCCAGCGC
>CAZKZR010000660.1:0-1778 GCA_964557245.1 uncultured Anaerolineaceae bacterium
GTGGAGATCCGTTGTGTCCGGACCATGAGCCGCAGCGGGCGGCCGTCTCGCGAGCTAATCGGCGGGTTCTCGGCTTCGACGACGCTGCCGTCTTTCCTGGTAAAGCGGACGGTCCCTCCGTGAATGGAGTCGGACACCTTGCCGGGCCGGACGGTGAACCCCTTGAGGGCCGGAACCGCGCCGGAGTCCAGCAACTCCTGGGTGGAACTGACGGCCCCCTCGCTCGTCAGGTACTTGTAGACAAGGTCCAGCGCCTGGTCTTCGGGCAAAAGGTCAGTGGTCATGGCGGCACCCCTTAGCTTTTGTTCGGAATTCGAGCAGTCTCCCCGGTGGCGTGGCTGAGCGCGCGGGCTGCTGCCCTCCCGTGCTGCTGTTGATGGCGCATCAAGCGGGGCAGCTGGATCTCCAGGCCCGGGAGACTGAGGTCGAGGAATTTATACACCGCCGCCCGAATCCGTTCCCAATCATCGAAAACAGTATCGATGTCCGGGTTCGAGACGGCTCCACCCGATGCGCCGCCCAGCCCCCGGGGCACAGGCAGCGAACTTCGGCCGAGTCCGCCAGGGGACTGGCGGGCGCCGAATTCAGCCAGCTCCAAGGCGTACTGGCGTCACAGTTTTGTCGCTTTTGACGTTTCCTAATGGCCGTGCTACAAACCGCCATTCTCGCAAAGTAGGACACACGTCAGCGTCATGGCTTCAACCCGAAACAGCGCTATCGCAGGAATTGTCTTCGCTCTCCTCTACGCCGCCGGCATCTTCATGACGGCAGGACAGAACATCTTCCTTGACGATCCGGACGACGAAGTCCTTGCGGATTGGGAAAACGCCAGCAAATGGCTGACCATCGCCGGGGCCTACATCTTCGCGGTGTCCGCGCTTCCATTCGCACTGTTCCTGTCACACCTGCGCTCCAGGTGCGCGGCGCGTGGACAGGCCCTCGAACTCGCGAACGTCGGCCTCCACCTCGGTGTCGTCGCGATAGTCGTGATGGCGATTGGTTTCCAGGGCGACGTCGCGCTCTGGGTGGGAAGCACATTCAACGGCGATTTCGACCCGTCGGCCGACACCATCCGGGCGATCGCGTCACTCGCGTTCAGCGTCGTCGTCATCGTAGGAGCGCCAATCATGGCCCTGGCGGTCGGCCTGCTGTCCTGGCAGATGCGGACGGTTCTTGCTCCCTGGGCAGGGTGGTTTGGACTGGTCTGCGCCCTCGCGCTGCTCTTCGCGGTCTTCAGATTCCCACTCATGGCCCTGCCGCTCTGGACAATCGCCACCAGCATCGCGCTGTTCCGAAGCAAGGAACCCGCACCCGCCTGACCGGCCGCACCGCACAACTCGTTATGGAACGCCCAGATTCGTGGTTGCCGAGCAGGGATTCGAACCCCGACCAAAGGCTCCAAAGACCCGTGTGCTACCGTTACACCACTCGGCAGTGGTTAGGGGTTAGGCGAGAGGCCCTAGGCCCGAGAAAGTAGCGTAGAGCGTCCCTGAGAGGCGGTCGAGCGAGGAATTCATGGGCGACATCCGTTCCCATCGGGATTTACTGGTCTGGCAAAAGGCCGTCGACCTCGCCGTCATCGTCTACAGGGTGGCAAAGGCCCTTCCCGCAGCCGAACGTTTCGGCATGTGGAGCCAGATGACCCGCTCTGCGACATCGGTGTCTTTCAACATTGCCGAAGGGCGGGGCCGTCAGGGCAGCCGGGAGTTCGCGAACTTCCTGTCCATTGCTCGCGGTTCCCTGGCGGAACTCGACACGGCAATTGAAATTGCCGTTCG
>CAZKZR010000661.1:0-1777 GCA_964557245.1 uncultured Anaerolineaceae bacterium
GCTTGAACCGCGTTGCGAATCAGGTTCGTCAGCGGGCAGTTCGCGCTGGCGTAGCGGTGCAGCTCCGCGAGCTGCTCCTGCGTCGCGTCCGGCGCTTCGAGCGTGACCACCGCGTGGAGGTTGAACGGCGTCGCCGGGTCTTCAGTCTCGAGGCCGCCGAAGCGCGCGTCGTTGTTCTCCGCCGTCACCCGCACTTCGATTCGGTCCAGCGGGACGCCCGCCAGGCAGGCGCCGATTTCGTACGTATGCGTCAGGCAGGTGCTGATGACCCCGCACAGCAACTCCGGCGAAGACGGCCCCAGGGTGAATCCGCCGAAGCCCGGCCCGCTATCGCCGATGAACTGCCAGTCCCGGATGCGCAGCTTGCGCACCCCGGTGCGGTCGTCCGCCACGCACGTCGCCGCGACCGTTTCGCGCCAGGCCGCGGCCTCCGGCTTCGCCGCCGCCAGCCCGCGAATGGCCGCCGCCTTTTCGATCAAGTACTCACGAAGTCCAACCATCGGCGAATAGTACCGGGTACCCAGCACCCACTGGGCACTGGGCAGCGGGCACCCGGCACCGGATACTGGAAGGGATGTCCGAAAACTTGTTCACCATGCTCTCGGCGTACCGGCAGGGTTCCGGGGCGACGCCGTTCGAGAACTATTGCACCAGCGCGCTGGCCTATTTCCTGAAGCGCGGCCACCGGATGCTCAACGCGCTCATTTCGCATGCCGCCGGGGCCGGCACCGAAGAGCTCGTGCTCGTGGAGGTGCAGCCGAGGCTGGCCGAGGCCGGCGTCGCCGACCTGCTGCTGACCTACGAAGGCGGCAAGCGCGTGCTGGTCGAAGTGCAGGTGGAGTTGGGCGCCGATGAAGCGCTGCTCCCCGGCCTCCAGGAAGTAGCGCGACAGTGGTCCGAATCGCCGGCGTTCGTGATGCTCGGCCTGCGCGAGAACGTGCCCGCGCCGTGGGCGCCGGTCACATGGAACGAAGTGCTCGAAGCGCTGGACGGGGACCCCGACCCCGTGGCGGTCGAGTTCAGCGAGTTCGTCCTGCGCGACATCCTCGGGCTGGGCGAAGTGCCGCTGGAGGAAGCCTTAAGCACGAACCGCCTCTACGCTCTCGGCGGCGGGGCCATCCGCCGCTTCCTCGGCGAAGACGCGCGCTACATCAACAGCGCCTCGCGCCCGCTGCACGGCCAGTACCGTTACCTGGGCACGACGTTCTCGCTGAACGGCACGGACATGACCTACTGGATCGGCGTCGTCAACGAGACAGTGCCCCTGGGCGAGCACTACCACCTGATGCTCGCTTCGAAGGAGAAGCCGCTCCTCTTCGAAACCGACCAGCCGCGCGCCACCGGCGACTGGAAGTGGCCGTACTGGACGGGCATGGGCCGGGTGGTGCGGCCCATAACCCCGGCGATGTATGAGGGTTTGTTGGAGCGGACGAAGAGGAAGTAGGGGACCAGGCAAAAGGCGAAAGGCCAAAGGCAAAAGCAGCCCCCTCCGCTCGCTGGAGTCGCGGGGCTCATCCCCCGCTGGGCCCGGGAGGGCCGGCACAATGCCGCGCCCAGCCTGGAAATAGCCCCGACCGTGAGGGAGGCCCTGCGCTCACGAGCCAGTCGGAGCCCGCGTCCCTGCGATGGTCACCATTACTCCCAGCAAAATCCGAGCCTCGGGATTTCTATCACGTGGAACACTCCACCAACCGCATTCGCCTGACAACAGCCCAGTCATAACCCACCCGTCGCAGGTCGTCACTGTGCGGTGATCGTCCAGTCGCCATCTGCGTCG
>CAZKZR010000662.1:0-1775 GCA_964557245.1 uncultured Anaerolineaceae bacterium
GAGAAGAGCGGATGGCCGCGCTGATGAGCGGGCCGGCCTCGTGTCCTTCGATCGGGATGAACTCAGCCGCGAGCCGGTTGCCGAAGGTGATCGTCCCGGTCTTGTCGAGGAGAAGTGTGTCGATGTCACCAGCGGCCTCGACCGCCCGGCCAGACATAGCGAGTACGTTGCGCTGGACGAGGCGATCCATTCCAGCGATGCCTATGGCCGAAAGCAGCCCGCCGATCGTCGTCGGGATGAGGCAAACAAGGAGCGAAACGAGGACGACGATCGAAATGAGGTTCCCGGCGTAATTCGCGAATGGCTGCAGTGTCACCGTGACCATCAAGAAGATGAACGTCAGGCCCGCGAGCAGAATGTTGAGCGCGATTTCGTTCGGGGTCTTTTGGCGGGCGGCGCCCTCGACGAGGGATATCATCCGGTCGAGGAATGTCTCGCCGGGATTGGCTGTGATCCGGATGCGAAGGAAGTCACTAACGACAGTGGTCCCGCCGGTCACGGAGCTTCGGATGTCCGTTCCGGGTTCCTTGAGCACCGGGGCAGACTCACCGGTGATTGCCGCCTCGTTGACGTAGGCGACGCCTTCGATGACGTCTCCGTCGCCCGGAATGAGTTCGCCGTTACGAACTAAGACTACGTCTCCTTTTCGGAGGTCCGAGGAGGACACGGTTTCCTCACCTCCGGCGGAGCTGATTCGCCTGGCTGTGGTTTGGGTCCGAGTCTTGCGCAGGGTTTCCGCCTGGGCTTTGCCGCGGCCCTCGGCGATGGCTTCCGCGAAGTTCGCGAACAGAACGGTGAACCAGAGCCAGATGGAGATCTGGAGTTCGAAGCGAAGCTTGTCGAAGGTTTCGCCGTTGACGAGGTCGCGGACGTAGAGCACCGACGTGAGCAACGCGCCGATTTCGACAATCAGCATGATGGGGTTGGTGTAGAGAGTCGCAGGGTTCAGCTTCCTGATGGCGTCGGTGACCGCGCGGGTGACGATTTCCCTGGTCCAGACGTTCGCCTTCTTGCGCTTTGCGACCGGAATGACAGCCATTTTGTTTTAGTCCTTTCGCTCAGGAGAGGAGGCCGTCGCGCACCATGAAATGCTCAACGATGGGGCCGAGGGCCAGGGCGGGGAAGAATGTGAGCAGTCCGACGATGACGATGACGCCGAAGAGCAGTCCTCCGAACACGAGCCCGTCGGTCGGGAAGGTGCCGGGTCCGGGCGCCACTCGCTTCTTGGCCACCATCGTGCCGGCGATGATCATCACCGGGACGATGAACAGGAAGCGGCCGACCAGCATGCAGACGCCGATTCCGAGGTTGTAGAACGTCCCGTTCGCGCCGAGGCCGGCGAACGCCGAACCGTTGTTCGCGGAACCGGAAGTGAAGGCGTAAAGGATTTCGGAGAAGCCATGGGCCCCACCGTTGTTCGTGGTGTCCGTGCCGAACGCGTTTACCGCGCCGACGGCCACCCAGGTTAGGAGAACCAGCGAGAACGCGAGCAGGCTGAGCATGACTGCCTTCATTTCCCGCGCCTCGATCTTCTTGCCGAGGTATTCGGGAGTTCGCCCAACCATCAGTCCGGCGATGAACACCGCCAGGATGATGTAGATGACCATGCCGTACATGCCGGACCCGACGCCGCCGAAGATGACCTCGCTCGTCATCATGTTGACCAGCGGCACGAGCCCGCCGAGCGGCGTGTAGGAATCGTGCATGCTGTTGACTGAGCCGTTGGAAGCCAGGGTTGTGGTATCAGCCCAGAGCGTGGACTGACCGATGCCGAA
>CAZKZR010000663.1:0-1766 GCA_964557245.1 uncultured Anaerolineaceae bacterium
CCGACGCCCAGGGCCGCCGCGTCTACACCGACGCCTACCGGATGGGCCGTGCCGTGGTCATCGTCTACGTAATCGGCCCGGACGGCGCCGAAACCGATGCGGTCCGCAAACTCGCCGCCCAGAAGATCAACGAGAAGGCGCCCCGCTAACCACCAATCCCAGCCGCGGCCGCGAGGAAGCGGCTGCGACGCCCCGCGCCGCCAACGGTGAGCCAGCGACACCAGCCCCTCGCCCGCGAGGCATGAGCCGGGAGAGGCCCGGGGCGAGAGCGTACAATCCGCGATCGCCAACCACATACCGAGAACACCGGAGGCTCCCCCATGTCCCACCCAACCGAAGAACGCGCCCGGCGCCTCCCATTCGCCTTCGCCCAACTTGATCCTTCGGTGCGCAAAGACGTCGTCTACCTCGATGCCACCGATACCGCGCAAAGCTTCGGCATCCTCTACCGCCCTGCGAACCATGACCCGAAGACCTGCTTCTACCTCATGCACCCGCGCGGCGAATTCACTCGCCACTACGTCGTTCCTCCGCTGACCGCCAGGGGATACGCCGTTTTCGGGCAGAACAGCCGTTACATTAATAATGATACGGACATGGTCCACGAGCGCCTGCTCCTGGACATCGCCGCCGGCATGCGCCACCTCAAGGAACGCGGCTTCGAACGCATCGTCCTCCTCGGCAACAGCGGTGGCGGCTCGCTCCTCTCCTTCTATCAGTCGCAGGCCTCAAAAGCCCCCGCCGACCGCCTCAATACGACCCCGGGCGGCGAACCGATCGACCTCACGCAGGAAGTCATGCCCGAAGGCGACCTCTACATCGCCGTCGCCGCCCACCTCGGCGAAGGCCGCTTCATGCTCAACGTCCTCGACCCCAGCGTTACCAACGAAAACGACCCCACCAGCACCGACCCGCAGTGGGACATGTACAACCCCGCGAACGGCTACCGGCCGTTCCCGCAGGCCAGCAGCTACGACCGTGCCTGGCTCGCGGCCTACCGGGAACTCCAGGTCGAACGCAGCCGCCGCCTGGACAACATCGCCCGCGATTACATCGCCGAACACAGCTACTTCCGCAGCCAACTGCGCGACCCGGGCTACGCATCGCTGCCAATCCCAACGCAGACAATGATCGCTCGCCGAGGCCGTCTCGGGCGCTACATGATCATCTACCGGACCCTGGCCAACCCCGCCTATCTCGATGGCACCATTGACCCCAGTAACCGGCCGCTCGGCAGCATCTTCTCCCCCGGCGACCCAATCATCGGCAACTACGGCCCGGGCGGTCTCGCGCGCGTTATGACGCCTCGCGGCTGGCTCAGCACCTGGAGCGGCACCAGCTCCCAGGCGGACCTCCCGGACACTATCCAGCACGTCAAAGTGCCAACGCTCATCGTCTTCGCCGATGGCGACTGCGACATCTTCCCCGCTGAACAGCAGGAAATCTTCGCCAGGAGCGGCGCCGCTGATAAGGAGATGATGGAACTCCCCTGGGCCGACCACTACCTCTACCCCGTCGGCGAAGAAGGCAAGAAGCTCGCCGACCCCCGCGAACGCCTGATCGAAATGATCCTCCCCTGGGTGGAGGCGCGCATAGGGAACGCCTGAGCGCACACCTGGAACCGCGACCGGCAGGGAGCGGATCGAGGCGAACCGACCATGCCACGCGATAGGCCCGAGCCAACTGCTGAGGCTCGGCTCACGTTATGATCATCCGATGACCATCACCGACGAACAGGCGGTGGAGTGGGCGTTGGAAGAGTCCAA
>CAZKZR010000664.1:0-1759 GCA_964557245.1 uncultured Anaerolineaceae bacterium
TACTGGAAGAAAATCACAGGTTATTTACGAGTTTGTGACGCTTTTGTGAATTGCAAGATAAGAGTTCGGTGGCTATATTGGTCCCGCCCGGCAGGTCGCTCACGCGGACCGATGAGGCGGTCGGGCCCGCTGAATTCCGACGCGGACACCGCCGCCCGCAAGGAGCCTGTGTCGCCAATGCACGAAACCAACCCATGCCAGCCTTGACCTCCGCGCGCGCGTTCCAGTGGTCGGCCCCAGTGCTCGCGGCAGGCGTCCTCGCGTTCACCCTGTGGTTTCATCTCGCCCGTCCCCCGTTGCCGTCGGTGGCGCCGAGCGCGCGGAGCGCACCAGCGCAGCGCGCCATCCTGAGCCCGCCGGCGCTCAACGAACTTCCCGGGTGGTCGCTCTTCGGCCAACCGGCTGAAACGCCGTCGGGGGCGGCCCCAACGGCCGATCCGCCCGCACCGGCGACGCTCGAAGATCTGCCACCCACGGCGCTCGGACTCACCCTCAGCGGCATCGCCTACTCACCGGATGCGGCGATCTCCCATGCGATTATCGGCACTCCGGACGGCAAACAGCAGCAGGTCACCGTCGGATCACCCCTGCTCGCGGGTGTCACGGTCCACGCAATCCGTCCCCTCGAAGTGATCATCTCGAACCAGGGCACGCTGGAATCGATTCTCCTGCCGCTGGAATCGGTGCAGTCAGGAAGCGCGGCGCCACCCGCGCAATACTCCATGCCGGCCATCCCGCAAATCCCGACCTCGCCGCTGGGGTCTGAGTCGGGCCCCGTTCCCGCCGCGGGCCCTCCGGGCACCTGAGGCGCTTCGATGCCAGGTACCGTTGTGACAGCACAGCCCCCCGCGGCGGCCCCGGAACCCTTTGCGGGCGGTGGCGCGGCGACCGACCGTGCGCCGCGCTCGCGCCAGACTTGCGGCCCCTTCACCCACCGACGATGACCCCCAGAGTCCCCGCATGAACGACTGTTTTCGCCCGCCCTGCCTGGCGCTTCTGCTGGTTCTGGCAGCGCTTGCGCGCCCGTCCCTTGGCACCGAGCTGCCAGGGATAGACATCAAACCCGTCGAGGGCCGCGACAAGGCGGTCACGCTCAATCTGAACAATGCCGACATCCAGGCCTTCATCAGCGCAGTGGCCGAACTCACGGGCAAGAATTTCGTGATCGACCCGCGCGTCAAGGGGCAGGTGACGGTGGTGTCTTCGGCCCCCACCGACCCCGAGGCCCTCTACGAGGTTTTTCTCTCGGTGCTGAAGGTCAACGGGTTCGCGGCCGTGCCGAGCGGCAACATCATCAAGATCGTGCCGGACCTGAACGCCCGCCAGGAAGGTGAATCCGCGGTGGTCAACACCAGCCCCCGCCAGTCCGAGCAGGTCATGACGGCGGTGATCCCCACCACCTATGTGAACGCTGCTGAACTCGTGCCGGTGCTGCGGCCGCTGCTGCCGCAGGAGGCGCACCTCGCCGCCACCGCGCGTGCGGATGCCCTGGTCGTCGCGGACAGCGCGGCCAACGTCAATCGGCTCATGCGGATCGTGCGCGAGCTCGACCGCGACAATGCGGATCTGATCGAGGTGATCGCGCTCAAATATGCGGAAGCGGTGCCCCTGGTCGCCACGTTGCAGCAGTTGCTCGCGGCAGCACCGGCCGGCACCCCAGGCGTCGCCCCGCCCATCGCTGCGGACGAGCGCTCGAACTCCGTGCTGATCGGGGGACCACCCGCCGGCGGCGTGCTCGACGCGCAGGGTGACCGAACCG
>CAZKZR010000665.1:0-1753 GCA_964557245.1 uncultured Anaerolineaceae bacterium
GTGTGTCGCCTGCACCGCCCCGCTGAAGGTGGAGAGCAGGTTCGCCAGCAGCACCGTATCCCGTGGTCCGATCAGGATTGCCAGGAACGGCACGATGAACAGGGCAAAGCCGAAGCCCGACAACGCCTGGATGAATGCCGCGACGGCGGCCAACACGACGATTGCCAGCGCCAACGGCCATTCCACTCCCGCGTTTATAGCCGAGCCGCCCCCTACATTCTTCGACATTCCGGCCAGCACCCTCGACAATCCGCCCATGGAAGTTGCGAACGAACTCATGGTCCGCGGCATCGTCGTCGGAGTGTTCCAGGAAAACTGCTGGGTCATCGGCAACCGGCGTACCGGCGAGGCGATCTGCATCGACCCCGGCGATCAGCCTGAGGAGATCCTCGCTCTCGCGCGGGACATGGGCGTCCGCATCAAGTACATCGCCAACTCCCACGCCCACGTCGATCACATCCTCGGCGTTTACGGCATCCACTCGGCCACTGGCGCGAAATTCCTCCTCCACGAAGGCGATCTCGATTTGCTTCGAAACGGCTGGAAGGGCATGGCCCAGCGGATGGGCATCCAGATCCCGAACGGCCCTCCTGATCCGGACGCATTCGTCAAAGACGGCGACATCGTCGAAGTCGACGGCCTGCGCCTGCGCTGCATCGGGACTCCCGGACACACGCCAGGGAGCGTCAGTTACTACGCAGACGAGGGCATGCTCTTCAGCGGCGATACCCTCTTCCGCGGCTCAATAGGGCGCACCGACCTTCCTGGCGGAAGCCTGGAGCAGGAAATGGCCAGCATCTGCGACAAGCTCCTCATCCTCCCGGACGAGACAATGGTGCTTCCCGGCCACATGGAAGAAACCACCGTTGAATTCGAGAAGAAGCACAACCCCTTCGTGCTCGAATGGCAGCGCCGCGGCACCGATCAGCCCGGTTGGCTCCAACAGTGACGCTGTCCATCGGGTTTTATGGGGCGGCTGGCACCGTCACAGGCTCGAAGTATCTCGTCCGCTCCGGCGAGACGCGCGCAGTCGTCGATTACGGCATGTTTCAGGGCGAGCGCCGGCTCCGAGAAATGAACTGGCTCCCTTCGCCGTTCCGCTCGAACCTTCCGTCCGCTGCTTTCCTCACTCACGCCCATATCGACCATTCGGGCCTGCTCCCTCGGCTAGTTCGTGAAGGCTTCCGCGGCCCGATCTTCGCCACACCGGCTACGGCTGAAATGGCGCGCATCCTCCTGCTCGATTCCGCGAGGCTTCAGGAAGAAGACGCGGAATACGCGAACCGAAAAGGCTTCAGCCGGCACCATCCCGCCCTGCCCCTCTACACGGAAAAGGACGTCGACCGTGCGCTCAGCCACTTCCGCCTCGCCGAATACCGCCGAACCTTGACCATCTCGCCGGACCTGGGTGTTCGCTTCCTGAACGCCGGCCACATCCTTGGCTCAGCCTTCCTGGAAATCACCGGCTCTACTCCCCAGGGTCAGGCGAAGATCGTCTTCAGCGGAGACCTCGGCCGGTATGGCGCTCCTCTCCATTCCGACCCCGATCCGCTTCCCGAATGCGACATCCTCGTCCTCGAATCCACCTATGGAGACCGCAGTCACGGCGATGAGCCCATCGAGGATCAGATCGAACGGACTTTTAAGTCGGTCCTCGAACGGCGCGGGATCAACCTCGTTCCTGCGTTCGCGGTGGCCCGGGCGCAACTGGTGGCGCTCATCCTCCGAGACCAGATCCGGACCGGCCGGCTAC
>CAZKZR010000666.1:0-1751 GCA_964557245.1 uncultured Anaerolineaceae bacterium
CTGATGAACATCAAGTACGCGACCAACCTTCTCGCAGGCATGCTGATCGCCTGGTGCATCCTCGCGCCGATGGCCATCAACGAAGGCTGGGTGAAGCGCACCCATCCCAAGCAAGGTCAGCAAGTCCTCATCACCGCGCCACAGGCCGAGCGAGCGGGCATACCCGTCACGGGAGGCGGCGTCCTCGCGGCGCCTCTCAAGAACGTCGTCACGGATAAGGATGGCCACCAAGCCGCGGGCGATCAGGTCATCGTCCCCGAAGGCACCAAGGTCACCGCCGCCTTCGGCCGCACCGATGTCCTCAACGGCTGGCTCCTCTGGCCCGGCGTGTCAATGCTCGTCTGCGCAAGCCTCACCGCCTTCTTCGCGAAGCCGCAAGTCATCATTTCTGCCTTTACCGGAATGCTCGGCAAGAAAAAGGAAGGCGCCGACGTCCTCAAACACATTGAAATGCCGCTCTGGATCAGCTTCGTCGGCGTCCCGCTGGTCGGCATCATCGGTGTCTGGATGATGAACAGTTGGTTCGGTGTCTCGTGGGGCCACGGCCTGCTCGCCATCCCGCTCATCATCCTGCTCACGCTCATCGCCGTGAACGCCACCGCGCTCACCAGCATCACGCCCACCGGCTCCATCTCCAAGATCACGCAGTTCACCTTCGGCGTCCTCAACCCCAAGCACCCCGCCACAAATCTGATGACGGCAACCATGACGACCGAGGTCGCGAGCAACGCCGCCAACCTCCTCATGGACATCAAGCCCGGCTATATGCTCGGCGCCAAGCCACGGCAGCAGGCCATCGGCCACTGCATCGGCATCTTTGCCGGCGCCATCGCCAGTACGCCACTCTTCTTCGCCCTGTTCCTCGCCGGGCACCCGCAAGATCCATTTACCAAGACGCCGCAGCCCGAAATGCTCGCCATGACCGTTCAGGAACGCCTTGTCTACGAGGACAAGTTCTCCTTCGTCGCCGCCATCCAGTGGC
Organism: uncultured Anaerolineaceae bacterium; assembly: GCA_964557245.1. Lineage (GTDB taxonomy): Bacteria > Chloroflexota > Dehalococcoidia > Tepidiformales > Tepidiformaceae > Amarobacter. The sequence goes on from CAZKZR010000666.1 coordinate 983, forward strand.
GCGGCATCAGCGACTTCATCAACGGCCTCACCAGCGACGTCGGTCTCACCGCCATCATTCACCCCTCCGCGCTCTACGCCATGGCCGTCGCCGCCGTCATCGGCATCATCTTCGAACTCGTTCGCGTCTTCATGAAGGGCAAGTTCCCCTTCGCCCCCGTCGCCTTCGGGCTCGGCGTCGTCCTCCCGCCAGACTCAACCCTCTGGATGTTCCTCGGCTCCCTCTTCTTCTGGACCATGGGCAAGATCTACCGCGCCCGCAAGGAAGGCTTCGGTCGTCACCTCTGGGTCGATACTCAAGAACCCATTTGCGCAGGCCTCATTGCCGGCGCAGCGCTCGTCGGCATCGGAGACATCCTTTTCGGGAACTTCCTGGTGTAAGCTCGCACCCTTCGTTTCAAGGTGATGTTCTTGAAAGACGAGCGTGACTTTGTCAGCTTGATCGACTATCTCAAGAGGCTACCAGCCCTTTCGGGTGAAATCGGAAAAGGCTGGTTTGAAGATGGCAACTGGTGGGTGAAGTTCTCGCTCGACATCGCCCATCCGCTCGCGTGGAATGTCGTCCAGGAACTGGGCTGCGTGCTGAACTATCTATCGCTGGATCAGCGACTTCCTACCATTTTCATGCCCGTGTCCCCCGCTCCATACATGAACGGCGGACCGCGCGACTACCTCTCCTGGGTAATCGAATCAAAGGAACCGACGTTTGAGCCCGGCACCTGCGCCAAGTGGCTCGAAGGACGCCTTCCCAAGCCAATCGACGACCCCAC
>CAZKZR010000667.1:0-1744 GCA_964557245.1 uncultured Anaerolineaceae bacterium
TCCTGTCCTATTTCGCCCGCCTGCCCATCGAACGCAAGCCTCTACTGGACGCGGTGGGCCAGGTGCTCGCGGAAGACGTGGTCGCAGCCTTCGATATCCCACCGCTTGATAACACCGGTATGGACGGCTACGCCGTTCGAGCCGCCGACACTTCCGGCGCGTCCGAAACATCTCCAGCTCGGTTGCGCGTGACCGCTTACCTGGCGGCTGGCTATGTCCAGGATCAGTCAGTGGGGCCCGGCGAGGCTGTCCGCATCATGACCGGCGCCCCTATCCCGCCGGGCGCCGATGCCGTGGTGCCCTTCGAAGAGACCGACGAAATGCTCCGTGGGCCTGGCGAGCGCCCTCGAGCCGGGGACACCGTGGCAGTCTTCAAAGCAGCCAACCTCGGAGCGAATGTACGCTCCCGCGGCGGTGACATCAGGACCGGCAGCGTGGTAGTTCCTGCGGGCCGTGTCCTTCGCCCATCTGAAATCGGCGTGTTGGCCAGCGTCGGCGCAGACCAAGTCGCGGTCTACCGTCGCCCGGTCGTAGCCGTCCTCTCCACCGGCGATGAAGTGACTCCAGCTGGCGAGACGTTGCTTCCCGGCCGCATCTACGATGCCAACTCGCCGGCCATCGCCGCTCAGGTCGCGAAGTTCGGCGGCATCCCGCGTGTCATGGGTATCGCGAAAGACACCGTCGAGGACCTCACCTCCAAGATTCGCGCTTGCCTCGATGCTGACATGGTGGTCACCTCCGCGGGTGTGTCGCGGGGCGATTTCGACGTGGTCAAGGATGTCCTTGCGAACGAAGGCGAAATCGACTTTTGGACGGTGCGAATGCGCCCCGGTAAGCCCCTGGCCTTTGGCGCGTTCACCGCTCCGGACGGCCGTCGCGTCCCCCACCTGGGTCTTCCCGGGAACCCCGTAAGTTCCATGGTCTCCTTCGAACTCTTCGGCCGGCCGGCTATTTTCACCATGCTTGGCCGCGAAGATTGGCAGCGTCCAATGGTCAGAGCCACGGTCCGCCAGCGAGTGCTCAACACCGACCCGCGCCGGTTTTACGGCCGCTGCTTCGTGACCCATGGCGAAGACGGCCGCTGGTACGCCGACCTTACCGGACCTCAGGGAAGCAACATCCTCACCAGCATGAGCGCCGCCAATGGCCTGACCGTTATCCCGGAGACCGTCGAAGTGGTCGAAGCCGGCGAAGAGATCGATGTCCTGATGCTCGATTGGGAGCACGCCCCGTGAGGCTCGCCTGCTGAGCGGGCTGGCCGCCTTGCGCCGGTTCAGCGCCGCACCTGCGAGCACGCCCCTGGGATTCGTGCTGCGGCTGATCGCCGCCGCCGGTTGGATCGCCGTCGTGGGCATGCTGCTCGTCATTGCCGCCCGCCTCGTAATGCCTGACCGCCTGCTCGTCCTCATCTGGGCGAACGCCTACACCTTCTGGGTCTACCAGCCGGCCTACGTGGTCGCTGCCTTCGCAGGCTTCTTCGGGCGCTGGTTCCTGCTTCTAGCCGCGGGAGTTGTGGTCGTGTTCCACCTCGCCTGGGTCCTTCCGGACTACCGCCCGGCTTCCGAAATCCCTCCCGCCGCCTACGATGCCCCGCGGATCCGCCTCATGACTGCCAACGTCTACTTCGGCAATCCGGACTACCAGGGCATCGTCGACGAGATCGCAGAAGTCGACCCAGACGTCCTCTTTCTTCATTAATTTGGCCCAGTTATGGAACTCGCGCTTCTCGAAAACGCTCTCCTCG
>CAZKZR010000668.1:0-1736 GCA_964557245.1 uncultured Anaerolineaceae bacterium
GGCATTTGGCGGTGGCGAGGATGTAGCTGTCGGGATGCGGCGGGAGCAGTCCGCGCGGTTCCAAGTCAGCGAGCAGTTCGCCCCAAGTCTTCCCGGCTGCGGCGTCGAACGGCAGCACGCGCGCGGGAAGCTCACCGCCCGCGAGCGCATCGACCTCCTGCTCGATCCGGGCAGCTTCGATGAACTCGATGCTCTGATGCGTGCGCGCAGCATCGACCACTCCACCGGCGAAGCTGTCGTCACAGGCTGGGGGAAGGTGGACGGCCGCCCGGTATATGTCTACGCCTACGACTTCACCCTTGTCGGTGGTTCCCTTAGCGAAGCCGTGGCCGAGAAGATCCTCAAAGTCATGGACCTCTCGATGACTACCGGCGCCCCGATCGTCGGGATCATCGACTCCGGCGGGGCGCGCATCCAGGATGGCCCTGAGGCCCTCCGCGGCTTCGGCGAGATCTTCGCGATGAATACCCTGGCCAGCGGCGTGGTCCCTCAGATCAGCATCATCATGGGGCCCTCCGCCGGCGGCGGAGCCTACAGTCCGGCGCTCACAGACTTCATTTTCATGACCGAAGGGTCCGGCCAGATGTACATCACCGGCCCTGACGTCATCCGAGCCGTCACCGGCGAGGAAGTCACCCACGACGAGCTCGGCGGAGCCATTGCCCACGCCTCGAAGTCCGGCGTCGCCCACTTCGCCGTCGACGGCGAAGAGGCCACCATGCAGGAAGTACGGCGCCTGCTCTCCTTCCTTCCGTCGAACAATGCCGAGGACCCCCCGCTCACCGGTTCAAGTGACGACCCGAACCGCGCCGACGATGACCTGCTGACGATCGTTCCGGCAGAGCCGAACCGCCCGTACGACGTCCGGGAAGTCATTGACCGCCTGGTCGACGACGGCGACTTCATGGAAGTCCACGAACTCTTCGCCACCAACATGGTTGTCGGTTTCGGGCGCATGGCGGGCCGCGTGGTCGGTTTCGTCGCCAATCAGCCCGCTCAGCTCGCCGGATCCCTGGACATCAACGCCAGCCGCAAGGCCAGCCGCTTCGTCCGTTTCTGCGATTGCTTTAACGTCCCTCTCGTGACCCTGGTGGACACCCCCGGCTTCCTGCCAGGGCTGAGCCAGGAGTACGGCGGCATCATCACCCACGGCGCCAAGCTCCTGTATGCCTACAGCGAAGCCACGGTGCCGAAGATTTCCGTGATCCTCCGCAAGAGCTATGGCGGCGCTCACCTCGTCATGTCCTCCAAACACCTGCGCGGCGACATGAACTACGCCTGGCCGACCGCCGAAATTGCGGTTGCTGGCCCGGACGCGGCTGCAAACGTGGTCTACCGCGAGGAAATCGCTAACGCCGAGAATCCGGAAACCAGGCGCAAGGAATTGATCGAGGAGTACCGGGCTAAGTTCGCAAATCCCTATATTCCCGCTGGCCGCGGCTTCCTCGATGACGTGATCGACCCGCGCCAGACGCGTTCCAAGATCGTCCGTGCCCTTGAAATGCTGGAAAACAAAGCCGACCGCAACCCACCGAAGAAGCACGGCAACATCCCGCTGTAGCTGGAGACCGGTCGGTGGCGAAGCGCCGCTCTGGTACAATCCCATCATGACCAAGCTGGCAGAGCAGGCATGGGCAGCGATGCAGGAGCTCGATGACTCGGAGCAGGATCGGCTCGCCCAGATGGTCCTCGAAGACATCGAGTCCGAGCGGAAGTGGGATGAACTCCTGGCGACG
>CAZKZR010000669.1:0-1719 GCA_964557245.1 uncultured Anaerolineaceae bacterium
GCGACTCTCTACGGCGATATGGCGGGAGGCTATGCGGTCATCAAGGACGTCCCGAAAACGCTGGTGTTCGACCTCTGCCGCTGGCGTAACACACAGGGCGACCGGCCCGTCATCCCGCCGCAAGTCATCACCAAACCTCCGAGTGCCGAACTGAAACCCAACCAGTTGGATCAGGACACGCTGCCACCCTATGAGATTCTCGACCCGATCATCGAAGCGTACGTCGAGGACGACCGCACCGTCGCCGAAATCACCGCGATGGGTTTCGATGAACCGATCGTTCGCCGCACCGTCCAGATGATCGACCGGAATGAATACAAACGCCGCCAGACTCCGCCCGGGGTGAAGATCACGCCCCGGGCGTTCGGCAGAGACCGCAGGCTGCCGCTGGCGGCGAAGCTCACCCCGTAGGAGATCCACCGATGCCCGACCGTGACCAGTTTCTCGCCACCACCGGATGGCTCGCCGAACACCTGTCTGCGCCCGGCCTCCGCGTCTTCGATTGCACCGTGTTTCTTCGCCCCCGAGACGACGGTCAGCCCGGGTATGCCGTGGTCAGCGGCCGCGAAGACTGGGCGGCCGCCCACATCCCCAACTCTGGCTTCATCGACCTGCCAGGCGACCTGAGTGACAAATCCAGTCCGCTCCGCTTCATGATGCCCTCCGCCGAACAGTTCGCTGAGGCCATCGGCCGCTACGGCATAGGCAATGACTCCGATGTGGTGCTCTATGACCGAGCAGGCAACATGTGGGCGGCCCGGATCTGGTGGATGCTGCGTTGCTTTGGGTTTGACCGCGCGCGGATCCTCGACGGCGGCTGGGCGCAATGGAGTGCGGAAGGACGCGCGGTCTCGACGTCTCCGGCGGAGTACGCACCCGCGATCTTCACCGCTCGGCCTCGGCCGGAACTGATAGCCAGCAAAGACGATGTCCTTGCAGCAATTGGCTCGGGTCAGTCATGCGTCGTGAATGCGCTCAATGGCGCCCAGCACCGCGGCGAAGTTGCTCCGTACGGGCGGCCTGGGCGCATCACCGGCAGCGTAAACGTGCCTGCTATGGGCGCTGCCGGCATCGTCGACCCGGAGACGCAGCTGTATCTTCCTGTAGACGAGATTCGTGCACGCTTCGAGGAGGCGGGGGCCCGGCCCGGCCAGCGGGTGATCACCTACTGCGGCGGCGGTATTGCCGCCAGCAGCGCCGCCTTCGCGGCGACGATGGCTGGCTTCCCGAACGTCGCGCTCTACGACGCGTCGCTGTCCGAATGGGCGGCCGATGAATCGCTGCCGATGGAAACGGGAGCCTAGCGAGGCGATTTGAGGCGGGGACGGTTCGCGGGTACATTCCGAACAGCATTCGAAGGAGTGACCCACGATGCCGACCTCCAACACCTGTGTGAAAACCGGGCCTCATACCGTCGCCATGACCCAGATCCCGTATGCCGATACTCCAGGTCCGGGCCAGGCGCTGGTGCGCACCACGCTGAGCACCATCTGCGGCAGTGACATGCACATCGTGGATGAGATGCCCGTGCCGGGTGGCGTGCCAATGGGACACGAAGCGATCGGCATCGTGGAGGCAGTTGGCGACGGGGTTACCAACTTCAAGGCGGGTGATCGCGTCGCGACCAGCTGCCTCCTTTGCTGCGGGGTCTGCCGCCGGTGTCAGGAGGGAGACCAGAGCGTGTGCGAGACCTTCAACGCGCCCGGCAATCTCCTCTTT
>CAZKZR010000670.1:0-1442 GCA_964557245.1 uncultured Anaerolineaceae bacterium
CGTCCACCGGGAACAGTCCCAGCTGGATATTGAAGCTCATGGCGGCGGTTTCGCGGTCGCAGGCTTCCGGGGGGACCGGCCAGGCCGCGCGGTCGACTTTCCCTGCGTAAGCGGTGGGGCCCAAGAGGCAGACTTTCACGGTGCGTTCTCCCTGGACAGTTTGGGCGCCGGTGGGCCGTGGCTGAGCCTCCGAACGTCTGGGTCGGAAATTATCGGAACGCTAGATAATTCACTGAGGCGATGTCAAGGTATGATCTGGCAGCTGGAAGAAAGCGCGCCCACCCGGAGGATGCTGGATGCCCGGATCGACGGACCGCAACAAAGGACCGGACCAACATTCGCACGAGATCGACCTCGATCCGCGGCTTAGCAGGCTGCTGGCGGGGGAATTCCCGGAGCTGATCGCGCGGTACGAGGAGATGCGGGCGCTCTACGGCGTCATCAGCCGCCTTTCGGCGCTGCGCAAGGAGCAGGGGCTGACGCAGCAGCAGTTGGCCGAACGGCTGGGCCGGCCGCAGAGTTTGATCAGCGCCATCGAATCCGGACGCATGAGCCCGCACATAGAGACGATTGTGGCGATGGCGCGGGAACTCGGGCACAGCGTGCGCATCGAGCTGGACCCGTTCGAGCGCTAACCCGCAGGCCGTTGGGCTTTGCGCAGCTGGCGTTCGATGAGGGTGGTGTGAAGCTGCAGGTGCTTGAGGTGCTTCTCCAGCCGGGGAGCGAACTTCGGGTCGTCCAGCGGCAGTGAGCCTTTTATTTCGCGGTGAGCGGCATCCCAGGCGGCGAGGATGGCGACGGCGTCGTCTGACGGCTCGGTGCCTGCCTTGCCGACGCGCTTATTCCCCATCATGCCAGGCGGAGGCAGCCCGAGCGGGCTGAACGCGGGTGGTACGGAGAGCAGGTGGCCGATGTGGGCTTGTTCTGCGAAGAGCAGGTGGCGCAGGTTTTCCACGACGGACCAGGTGCCGTTTTTGGGCTGAACCGCGAGGGCGAGATGGACGTGGTCCTTAACCAGCCGAGCGAGTTGCTCGCGGGCTTCGTCCCATTGCTCGAGGAGGGCGGCTGCCTCGGTCGACATGGGGTCAGTGTAGCGGCCGGCACAAGGGCGAGCCGGAACTCGGGCCGTACGGCCACGGGCGGAGGATCGTGCGGACGATGCCGCGGCTCGCGCTCGGGGTGAGGATGGCGGCGGAGGCCGCTCGGTGAAGAAGGCACTGAAAGCCACTGGACTGACCGCAGCTTTGATCGGCGTGTTCGTGCTGATCTGGTTCAACCTGCCAATCGGCTTGTGGTACCAGGACGGGCGGCCTACGAAGTTCGGGAAGATCACGAACCGGGCGATGGGGCGGTTCGCCGCGCTCGGGGTGCCGGCCTACGGGATGGTGACGCTGGAAGTGCCGGGCCGGAAGAGCGGGAAGCCGACGGCGACCGTGCTGGTG
>CAZKZR010000670.1:1452-1713 GCA_964557245.1 uncultured Anaerolineaceae bacterium
AACAGGATGGTCGCGAGTTCCTGGTTTCGATGCTCGGGCACAATGTGGACTGGGTGAAGAACGCGCGGGCGGCAGGTCTGGATGTTGTGCTGCGGCACGGGAAGCGCCGGCCAGTCCACCTGGCTGAGGTTCCAGTGGGTGAGCGCGGTCCGTTGCTCAAGCGGTACGCGGAGTTGGCGCCCGGCGGACGGAAACACATCCCGGTTGCGCTGGGCTCGCCGCTCGAGGAGTGGGCTGCTGTGGCCGCGGACTACCCGGTGT
>CAZKZR010000671.1:0-1713 GCA_964557245.1 uncultured Anaerolineaceae bacterium
GACCGACCAGTCCTGCTCGTAGATCGGTTTCGCGATGAGCTGGACCGACGGGTAGCGCTCCATGCCGTCACGGAGGTCCGAGATGAGGACTGCGCCGAGTTCGGACGCGGGAAGGTAGGCGCGGACCAGGACGGGTTCGCCGCCGCGAACCCGAAAGCCCATTTCGGGGCCGAGGATATCGATGGGGTGCTCCACGGTGATGCCACCAGGGGCGACACCGAGCATCAGGGCGCTGACTTCTTCTACGAGAGCGGGTGGCGTCTGGGCCGTGATTTCGTACCAGAGCGCGCCGGAGCCGGGCGCGGGATTATCGGCCAAGCTCAGCCCGCCATCGCGTCGCGGATGCGCTCGAAGAAGCCCTTCGAGCGCTTCGGCAGCGTTGGGGTCCCCATGGTCTCGGCGAGCTTTTCGAGGAGTTCGCGCTGCTCATCGCTGAGCGATTCCGGGACGACCACAGTGACGCGCACGACCATATCGCCACGCCCGCCGCCGCGAAGGTGGGGAACGCCCTTGGCGCGAATGACGAAGTCCTCGCCGCTTTGCGTGCCGGCCGGGATTTCGAGCTCCATGTCCCCATCGAGCGTGGGGATGGAGAGTTCCGCGCCGAGGGCCGCCTGGGCGACGTTCACGGGCAGCTCCAGGACGATGTGGTCTTCCACGCGCTGGAAGCGCTCGTGTTCGGCGACGGAGAGGACGACATAGAGGTTGCCGGATTCGCCGCCACGGGCGCCGGCTTCGCCTTCGCCGGCCAGGCGGATCTGGGAACCGTCGTCGACGCCTGCGGGGACTTTGACGGCGATCTTGCGTGGCGCCCGGATGCGTCCGGTGCCGCGGCAGTCTTCGCACGGTTCCGGCACGATCTTGCCTTCGCCGCTGCAGCGGGCGCAGGCGGCGACGTTGACGAACTGGCCGAAGATGCTCTGCTGGGAGCGGCGGATTTCGCCTGCGCCATTGCATTCGGGGCAGGTGGCGAGCTCGGTCCCGGGCTCGGCGCCCTTGCCGGCGCAACGGGTGCAGCGCTCCTGGCGCTGGAACTCGATTTCGCGCTCCACGCCGAAGACGGCTTCTTCGAAGGTGAGGCGCATGTTGAAGCGAAGGTCAGCGCCGCGCGCGGGCCCGCGCCTGCGGCGGCCGCCGCGCTGCCCGCCACCGAAGAAGGCATCGAAGATATCGCCGAAGCCGCCCTCGAAATTGTGGAAGCCATCGAAGCCGTTGCCGGCCGCGTTCCCTTCGACCCCGGCGTGGCCGAAGCGGTCGTACATTTGGCGCTTCTGTTCGTCCGAAAGGACTTCGTACGCCTGGTTGATTTCCTTGAACTTCTCGGCCGCATCCTCGGAGGGGTTGCGGTCCGGGTGGTATTCCATGGCGAGCTTGCGGTAGGCCTTTTTCATCTCCTGCGCATCGGCGGAGCGAGGCACCCCAAGCACGTCGTAATAGTCTCGTTGTCCCGTGGCCATGAATTAGCAGTGTAGCAGGCGGAGTGCTAATCGTGAGGGAGGAGGGCGGAAAGATTGGGGTTTGGGAGCGGGAGACGGTAGAGTTCGGGGCGCATGGTGAAGTTGCCTGAACACGTACAAGAGCCGCTGGAGCGGTTCGCGCGCGGCGCGACCGTTGTCCGAGAGGCAGTAGCCGGCGCCGATGCGGGCGCGCTTTCGCGGCCGGGCAAAGAAGGCTGGTCCGTGCGGGATGTGCTGGTTCACCTGAGCGACGCGG
>CAZKZR010000672.1:0-1711 GCA_964557245.1 uncultured Anaerolineaceae bacterium
GAGCGGATAGCGATTGTCGGCGGTCACGCCGCCGGCGACGGACTCTTCGCCCCCCGGCGAGGCCAGGCTGGACGCTAGGAGAACGACTCCAGCGGCACCGGCGGCCATTGCGGCGAATCCGCCCAGGGGCCAAACCCGAGCGCGGCGAGAAGGGACAGCGATTGTTGAGTTCATGTGACATCCTCCGTTGAATCTCACAGAACAATGCCATCGCGGTGGCCGTCTCCTCGTCGTCTCATCTGACCATTTTGGATGTGCAATCCAAGGGCTACGCCTACACCCAAGTGTGTAGCGGCTGCCTACCGCCGGCCGTTCGCTGTCCACCAGGCGGCCGCCTCAGTGCGGTTAGTGAGTTCGAGCTTGTTCAAGATGTTGTGGACATGCCGCGCCACCGTGGCTTCCGCGATGACGAGTTCGGCGGCAATCTCCGCATTCGTCCTGCCTCGCGAGATTAAATCGAGAACTTCGCGCTCTCGCAGGGAGACAGGGGCCATCACGTTGGTGGAATCATCGGTTCCGGAGGCGGGTGCCGGCCTGTCTGGCGCAACGGTTCCGAGAACGAATTCTTCGATCTGGCGAATGGTGTCATCAGCGCCCACATGCATCGCCAGCCTGCAGCCGGTGATTGCCGCGGCAACGCCGCGCGCCGCTTCGAGCGGATAAAGCATGTGGGACTGCATATGGAAGAGCAGAGTTGGAGTCCGGACGTCGGCCAGATGAGCGGAAACGTCACTCTGCGCATGGGCTGAGGTGAATGCCATGTAGGTCTGTTTGTCTGCGGTAGAACGCACCCAGGCTGCTGTTGCTTTGGCTTGCTCGTCTCGCAGGCCCATTTGCATCCTGACGAAGTATTCAGACCCGGTCTCCCAGTCCTCCTTCCTTATGCCCTCATAGAGTGAGGCCGCGGGCCCCCCGTAGTACTGCGACCCACTGACCCACGCTGTCATCAGTACCAGCGCCGCCACGTCCGCCGAGTGTTCAGCCGCAAATCGGATCGCAGTGTGGGCGCCGGCTGCGCGGCCGAGGAGAGCGATCGGCCGTTTTCCGACGGCGCCAACAACCGCCTCCAACTCGGCTCGAAGGCCTTCGGGAGAGTAGTCGTAGCCTGCACGCTCGGAAAGTCCGGTGCCGAGGTAGTCGTAAGCGACGACCGTGAAGCTCCTCGCCAGGCTGGCGAACGAAACGTTATTGGTTACGGAAGCGAAGTACCGGTCAAAGTTCTGGAAGTCGCTCGTCAGGAGGCTGCCGGGCGTCACAACCAGGATTGGCCCGGCACCCATGACTCCGAACGCGACGGTCCGGCCGGTAGCCGTCTTCGCGTAGTGAATCTGGAAATCCGCCATCCTCGTTCTCCGGGGGCGGTCGTTTGGCCGCCACGCGAATTAGGCAGTATCGGCTTTTGCCGAGTCAAGCGGAGGCGTGACGCTGGGCCGGACACCCGTTTGCGTCGTTCCTGAAGACTTTCTATAGTGCGTTGCATCAAAGGACGGTCTTCGGCGGACAGACGTCCAGGAATGGTGCCCCGTGCTTCGTGCCCCAACCGCGCCCCCGAAGTGGTGGACGCTGATCGCCACCTGCCTCGGTCTCGGCATGCTCATGATCGACACGTTCATCGTCAATGTTGCGTTTCCAGCAATCGGCCGCGACCTCAACGCGAGCCTGAGCACCGCTGAATGGACGGTCACCGGCTACGTGCTCGTCACGGGAGTGT
>CAZKZR010000673.1:0-1698 GCA_964557245.1 uncultured Anaerolineaceae bacterium
CCGCAAGCGTCAGCGCGACGCGCGTGTCCGGCGATTCGATGCGCGTGTGGTGCTCTGCGATAAGCGGCATCACCCAGCGAGCCATCCCGAAGGCGAGGCCGGAGAAGATCGCGAGCTTGATGATGGGTTCGAGCACCGAGCCGCCCGATTCGGCGACCACGAGGGCGCTGAGAACGAGCACGCCAAGCACGTCATCGATAATCGCTGCGCCGAGGATGATCGACCCTTCGCGGCTGCGCGTTCGGCCGAGTTCTTTCAGCGTTTCGGCGGTGATGCTCACCGAGGTGGCGGTGAGAATGGCGCCGAGGAAGAGCGCGTGCATGGTCTCCATGCCGGCGAGCTTGCCGACGCCGTATCCGGCCGCCATCGGCAGAACCACGCCGCCGACAGCGACGAGGGACGCGGTTTTGCCCGCGGCTTTGAGCGACGTGGCATCGGTCTCAAGGCCTGCCAGGAACATCAAGAGGACCACGCCGATGTGGCCCATGTTCCCTACGAAGACATCCTGCTCCATGAAGCCGAAGGCTGCGGGGCCGGCGACGAGTCCGGCGATCAGCATGCCAAGAACGGAGGGCATTCCGAAGCGCTGCGCGATTGCCCCCGAGACCTTGGCGAGCAAAAGCAGTGCGGCGATGAGCATCAGGGAGTCAGGAGACGTTTCCACTGGGCCAAAGCTACGCCCGCGGCATTTCCGGCTCTTTGCAACGACGTTACAGGTGCATGGCCGGCTTATTTCGACCGTGTTTCCAGCTCGAACACCGGACAGGCGGAAAGGGCGCTTGCGCACCCTTCCCGCCCTGGGGTCCGGCGAACCGGCTGAGAGCTACTGGCCGCCCGCTGGAGAGGGCGTTACGCCAGGGATGAAGGTTCCGGGTTCGATGCCGCGCTCCGAAGGCATGTCTTCCACCGGGTAGGCATGCGTGCCCATTTCCGGCAGGTCCAGGCCGCGGAGTTCGTCCTCAGGCTTGGACCGGTAGATGCCCATCGCCATCAGGACTTTGAACAGCACGAACGTTGTGCCGAAGGACCAGGCGGCGATGACCACGATGCCGATCAGCTGTGCCACCAGCTGGCGGCCGTCGCCGAAGAAGAGGCCCTTGATCGGGTGTCCCACCACCAGGAAGTCCGGAGCGGTTCCGTCAGCGAACAACCCAACGGCAAGCACTCCCCAGAGGCCGCACACGCCGTGCACCGAGAACGCGCCGACCGGGTCGTCGATCTTGAGCTTCGTATCCACCCAGACCATCGAGACGCAGACCAGGACGCCGGCGATGCCGCCGATGATCATTGCCAGCGGTGCGCTGACATACCCGGAAGGAGCCGTGATGGCGACGAGGCCACCAAGGATGCCGTTGATCATGTACCCCGGATCGTACTTCCCGAGGGTTGCTTTGGCGTAAACCATCGCGGTGATTGAACCGGCCGCGCCAGCAAGCATCGTCACCACGGCGACTTCGCCGATTCGGAGGTTGCCGCCGCCGCTCGCGCCGAGCGTGGAGCCAGGGTTAAAGCCGAACCAGCCGAAGGCCAGGATGAAGGTGCCGATGGCAGCCATGTTCAGGTTATGGCCCGGGATCGCGTTGGAGGTGCCGTCGTTGTTGTACTTGCCGAGCCGCGGCCCGAGGACGATGGCGCCGGCAAGGGCCGCCCAGCCACCGACCATGTGGACAACGCCGGAACCTGCGAAGTCGACGTATG
>CAZKZR010000674.1:0-1694 GCA_964557245.1 uncultured Anaerolineaceae bacterium
GCGCTCGCTGCTCAAGGCGCTCATCCCGGTATTGCCGCGCCTGGAGATTACGGCGCCGCCGGAGCGGCTGGCGGGGCAACTCCACGTTGGTGGGATTAAGCGGTTGATGGTGAAGGCGAGAGGGTAGCGGCTACTTCCGCATGGCGTCGGCGACCTTTTCGCCGATCATGATCGCGGTCAGGTTCGTGTTGGCGCGGGGGATGTTGGGCATGATGGCCGCGTCGGCGACGCGGAGGTTCTGCATACCGTGGACGCGGCCCATGGCATCGACGACAGCCATCGGGTCGGACGACGGACCCATCTTGCAGGTGCCGACGGGGTGGACGAGGTGGTTCACGCGCTCGTGGAGGAACGCTCGGACGGCTTCGTCGTTCGCCACAATGTCTTCGGTCGGGCCGAGGATGGCCTCGGTCTTCTCCGCAATCGCCGGGGCGTTCAGCAGCCGCCACGCCACGCGAACGCCGTCGACCATGCGGCGCGTGTCTTCTTCTTCGGCGAGCAGGTTGATATCGATGTGCGGCTGTTCGGCAGGGTCGGCGGAACGGAGCGTGACGCGGCCCGCTGACTGTGGCCGCTGGAGCGTGACGCAGAGCATGAAGAGGTAGTCCGCGCCGGGCAACAGGAATCGGAGCTGGGGCGTGAGGTCCGCGTCCTGGCTCCACATGTACATCTGCATGTCGTTCTCATCGGGGCTGTCCGCGGCAGTGAAGCGGAGGCCCATTTGCTGCAGGGGTTGGCCTGAAGAGACCACGCCTTCCTTCGGCTTTGCCATCAGTACGACCGAAGGGTGTTCTTTGAGGTTTTCGCCGACGCCAGGAAGGTCATGGACCACAGAAATGCCGTGGGATTCGAGATGCGCCCGTGGGCCGACGCCGGAACGCATGAGGATTGCCGGGCTGTGCAGCGCCCCCGCGCAGAGGATGACTTCGTTCGCCCGGACGGTCTGGACGTTGTCATCGACTTCGACTTCGGCGCCAACGGCTCGTCTGCCTTCGAAGAGCAGCCGGAGGACGTGGGCGTTGCCGCGAATTGTCAGGTTGAGGCGATTACGTGCAGGGGCGAGGTAGCCGATGGCCGTGGAAATGCGGACGTTGCCGTTTCGGTTCATCGCCCAGGAGCCAACGCCAGTCGAGCCCGGGACGTTATGGTCTTCGGAGGCGGGGAAGCCTTCCGCACGGCAGGCGTCGAAGAACGCTTGCTGGAGGGGTGCGAGTTCTTCGGGTTTCCAGCGAACGATGGGAATAGGGCCACCCTTGCCGTGGAAGTCGCCGCCGAAGTCGCGGTCATCTTCGAGTTTGCGGAAGTACGGGAGGACGTCCTCGAACGACCAGCCCGTATTGCCGAGTTCGGCCCACTCGTCGTAGTCCTCGGGCGTGCCGCGGATGGCGACGATGCCGTTGACGGCGGACGAGCCGCCGGTCACTTTGCCGCGAGGGTAGGTGACCGCCCGGCCAGGGCGAGCGTCACCGTTCCAGTGCCAGTCGTGGGCATCGAGGGAGGCACGGATACCGAGCGAGAGGTCCTCGGGGAGGTGGTTCAGGTCTGGGTAGTCAGGTCCGGCTTCGAGGAGCAACACGGAGCGGTCCGGGTCTTCGGAAAGCCGGGCTGCGAGGGCCGCGCCTGCGGAACCGGCGCCGATGATGAGGTAGTCATAGGTCGTTGGCACGCGCGGAGTTTAGTGCACCACGGAGGCA
>CAZKZR010000675.1:0-1683 GCA_964557245.1 uncultured Anaerolineaceae bacterium
CACCCCCTTCCCCTTTCTAACGTTATGCGGGCCGATTTAGTTGCACCGTCGCTTTCGCAGAAAGAGGCGCTGGCCAACGCGCCGCTTGCCGAAGACGGATACGTGCGGGTGCGGGCGGTGCTCGAATGAGCGACCTCTGGCGGCTCACCGCCCACGAAGCTCACGAAAAGCTGCGTGCGAAGGAGATCTCCTCGGTCGAACTGACGCAGTCCGTGCTGGACCGAATCAGTGAGGTCGAGCCGAAAGTCCACGCCTACATCACGACCACGCCGGACGTGGCGCTGCAACAGGCGAAGGAAGCCGACCAGAAATACGCCAGCGGCACGGCGACGCCGCTCACCGGCATCCCTGTGGCGGTGAAGGACCTGATCGTCACGAAGGGCACGCGCACCACGGCTGGGTCGAAGATCCTGGAGAACTTCATCCCTCCGTACGACAGCCACGTGTACGAGCAGCTGCGCCGCGCCGGCGCCGTCATGGTCGGCAAGGCGAACATGGACGAGTTCGCGATGGGCTCGAGCACCGAGCACAGCGCCTATGGCCCGACCCATAACCCCTGGAACCTGGACCTCGTCCCCGGTGGCTCGTCCGGTGGCTCGGCGGCGGCAATCGCGGCCGGCGAAGCCCTCGTCTCGCTCGGCAGCGACACGGGCGGCTCGATCCGCCAGCCCGCCGCCCTCTGTGGCGCCGTTGGCCTGGACCCGACGTACGGGCGCGTCAGCCGGTTCGGCATCGTCGCCTTCGGCAGTTCGCTCGACCAGGTGGGCCCCATCGGCCGCGATGTCGAAGACGTCGCCACGATGCTCCAGTGCATCGCCGGGCACGACGAGCGCGACAGCACCAGCAACCCGGAGCCGATGCCGGACCTTCGCCACTACCTCGGCCGCGACATCCGCGGGCTGAAGGTGGGCGTGCCCAGGGAGTACTTCATCAGCGGCATGGAACCGGGCGTGAAGGCCCGCATCGACGAGGCCCTGAAGACCCTCGAGTCGCTGGGTTGCGAAATCGACACGTCGCTCTCGCTGCCGAGCACCGAGCACGCGCTGGCCGTCTACTACCTCATCGCCCCCAGCGAAGCCTCCGCGAATCTCGCCCGCTACGACGGCGTCAAGTACGGCTTCAGCGACCGCTCCGGCCCAACCATGTGGGACAACATGGAGCAGACGCGCGCCCAGGGCTTCGGCAATGAGGTGAAGCGCCGCATCATGCTCGGCACCTACGCGCTCTCCGCCGGCTACTACGACGCCTTCTACCTGAAAGCGCAGAAGGTGCGCACGGTCATCAACAACGAGTTCACCGCGGCCTTCGCGAAGTACGACGTCATCGTCACGCCAACCTCGCCGACGGTGGCCTTCCCCATCGGCGCGAAGGTGGACGACCCCTACGCGATGTACCTCAACGACGTGTACACGCTGCCCGCCTCCGTGGCCGGGCTACCATCGATCAGCGTGCCCTGCGGCTTCAGCGAAGGGCTCCCGGTAGGCCTCCAGATCATCGGCAAGTTCTTCGACGAAGGCCGCATCATCCAGGTCGCCAGCGCCTTCGAAGCGGCGAGCGGTCAACGCAACCTGCTGGCAAACCCGTAACGATCAGAGGACCCGCAGTGATGCGGGCAGAGCCTATACTGGAAGCCCGAAGCTCTTGCGGACTTCTTCAACGGTACGCTTCCTGCCCTCGGCACTG
>CAZKZR010000676.1:0-503 GCA_964557245.1 uncultured Anaerolineaceae bacterium
GCGTGAACGAGTACCTCAGCGAAGAGAAGCCGGACATCCCGATCCTGAAGTTCGACCCCGAGGGCGAACGGCGCCACCTGGCGCGTCTCAAGAAGCACAAGGCCGAACGCGACCACGCGAAGCACGCGGCCGCCCTCGCCGCCCTCGAAAATGCGAGCCGCGACGAAAAGACGAACACGATGCCGTTCATCATCGACGCCGTGAACGCCGGCGCCACCGTCGGCGAAGTCTGCAACATGTGGCGGCGGGTGTATGGGGAGTACAAAGAGCAAGTGGTGGTGTAGCTTCCTCGATCCGAACTCAGCGTCCTTGCCTGACGCCGGCGCAAAGCTAACGGACGACGGCAGGAGCGGAAGGTACGTCACAAAATTACACCTATTGTTCAGACGTTTCGTACAGAGCTTTTCACGTGGTCAAGAACGGAACCGCTTGCTGAACGGAGGTGGTAAGAAAATGTCAAGAACAAGCTTGATGCTTGGGCTGGTGGTCGCGGCGATACTGGG
>CAZKZR010000676.1:513-1667 GCA_964557245.1 uncultured Anaerolineaceae bacterium
GGAGGGCTCGGCGCCGGTGCCACTCTGCGTCAACGCACGACCTCGGTGGGGGCTGTTCGACACGCGGAACTGGTAGGTGGCCAAGGGACCGCTTTGGACATACCCATCCGCGAAGGCGAAGTTCTGGTCGCGGTCTCTTGGCACAAAGATGCCCCTTGGTTTGTTTCTGCTGCCCTTGACGGCCGAGCCGAGTTGCTCCATTGGGACAACGAAGCGGGCCGGGCCGAAAGCTGGAAGTTGCCGGTAGCCATGGCCGAGTCGGCCGCCACGTTTATGGTTTGGTCGGGGGACTCGGTTTGGATTGCCGGCAACTACGGAATCGCCGAGTTCGACGCTGCCCGAGGTGAATGGCAAGCAAGCACTACCCTGGACCGGCCCAAGGCTGTGGGCGATTCCCAACCCCAGACAGGGACCTGGGTTAGCGGCCTAGCGGTACAGGACGGAGTGGCCTTGCTCACAAGGAACAGCCTGGCATCCGTCTTTCAGTTCACACCCGACGGGCTGCGTCCGCTTCGGGAACTCTCGGCTACTCCTAGCGGGCTGATCCAGCTTGCCGGGACGGTCGTTGCACTGGTCCCTAAGAATGACGTGCTTTCCGTCGTGCCAGTTGATGGCGACCCGCGTGATACGAAGACCTTGGGACTGCCCGCCGAGTTCCTGAACGACAGCCGGGCCAGCCTGTCGGGCGGGCCGGACTGCTTCGCCTGGGTTTCACCCAAGCTTCAGGCTGCCGGCATCACCACCGGGACGAATCCGTCAGTATTCAGTTCATTGACTGTCAGCTGGCCGAATCCAGTCGCCGCGTCATCTGGATGGGTAGTTGCCGCCGTACCAGACTCTGCTCTGCTACTGCGTGCGATATGCGGTGCCGAGCCCGAGAAGCTCTCGCTACCTAGCGAGTACGTCGAACACCCGGCGGCCGATCCTCGATTGCGCGGCAGATTCACCGAGGACTCCCCAGGCATTACGGTGGTGGCAGGGGTGCGAGCTGTCGCGATCTCAGACTCTGGTGCGGTTCTAATAGTGGATGAGGGCAATCGCGTCACTCTCATGCGGTAAACCGGCCCGCACCCTCCGGGCGCTTCGGGTATCCTTGCGCGGCTCACAACCAACAGGAGAGACCCGAAGCATGGCTATCGATTTCGAAATCCCCG
>CAZKZR010000677.1:0-1663 GCA_964557245.1 uncultured Anaerolineaceae bacterium
AACACCGAAATTGCGCGTGTTTATGCCGCCGTTTACCGAACGCCGGTAGGGTCGAACGCATGGCCGTTTTACAACGACACCAACCCCAATTTCGGGCGCCATCCGACTTCGGACTGGGACTATTCGTGACCGCGATTTTCGGAGGGGTGTTGCTTCTCTTGTTGATTGGCGCTTCATCGATCCCGACGCAGGGACCGAGGGGCGAGTCGCATTCCACGCAGGGGGAAACGTACACAGACATCCAGGCGCCGAGCGCCGCCCCCTCCGCGATCCTCCCGCAGCGCTAAGGAGACGAGAGCCGGAGCCCTTCGGCGACTTTCCTGACCTCATCAAGCGAAACATCGACCCCTTCCATGTGGACCAGGCGGCCGTCTGGTTCCTGCCAGTTGAGGGTGACGATGCCGCCCTGTTCCTGAAGGTACCCTGACCCGCCGCGAACAAGAATGCGGAAACCGGCCTGCATCGGCAGCGGCATGGCGGCGAGCCCGGTCCGTTGTTGAAGCAAGATGTGCGGGCCGTTGCGCGCCGGCGTGCCGGGCGTGTGCTGGTTGGCCTTCATCTGCTCAGACGACATGAGAATCTGCTCGGTCACGCCGTCATAGCGTCCGCCGAACGAGTACCTCACCTGCAGTTCGGAGGACCAGGGCTCGTAGGTGGGGACCAGCACAGGAATGAGGTCCGGTCGCCAGGGCTGAGAGAAGTCCACAGCGGTCGGCGTTGGGAGGGCGGCGACGGTCCTGGGGAGCGCAACGTCAGGCCGAGGGAGTTCGGCTCTTGAGAACGCGCGGAGATCCATCGTCATGCTGTCCGAGACGTGCTTCACGATGAGCATCTCGTTTGGCTCGACCCACATCGTGCCGGAAACGTACTTGATGACCACGGCGTTCCAATTGCCGACCTGTTCGTTGCCGGTCACCTCCGCTGCGGTTTGGCCGTCACCCCAGGAGGAAAGCCAGGTCACCAACTCCTGGATGGAGCGCTGCTCCGCCGGACCGATCAAGATGACGTCGTCCGGGCGCGGGTAGCGTGTCCCGTTGGACCAGCCGTTTTGGATGAAGAGCGGCCCGCCGTCCGGGGAGTAGGTGTAGAGCGTTGCGCCATCCTGGAAGGAGGTTCGGTGCGTGGTCTGGATGGCAGGGCCGACGAGGTCCCAGGACCATTTCGCTTGCGATTCGTCGTAGTGCCACCAGCGAAACTCGTGATCGGTCGGATGTTCAGGGTCGGCGCGGTGGGCGACTGCTTCGAGGTAGAAGCTGTCGGGCCCCGGGTCTGCCGAGCGCGCGGGATTACTCCCGAAGGCGACGAGCAGGGCGAACCCACCGACCGCCGTCGCGGCCGCGCCGCCGGCGGCCCACTTTGCCCCGGGCAAGCCGAGCATGCCGCGAAGTAGCCGGCGGAGGGGCTGCGCCCGCCCCTGCCGCCAGTGCCAGTAATCTGCCGCGGCCTCGCGAGAGGAGAGCCCGAGCTTTGTGAGGATCTCGCTCACGTTCCACTTGGCGCCGTCGACGCTAATAGCGAGGATGTCAGCGATTTCGCGGTTCGTGTGGCCGCGTTCAATCAGATCGAGGATGCGACGCTGACGGTCGTTAAGTTCAGGTTCGCGTTCGCGGGCGGCCTGCTCTTCGGCGCGCGTGAGGACGATGCGCTGACCGAAGAGCGGGAG
>CAZKZR010000678.1:0-1661 GCA_964557245.1 uncultured Anaerolineaceae bacterium
GGTCAGCGGGTGCAGCGACCGCGCGAGCAAACAACCAGACCCCGGCGCCAATCGCGACACCTGCGAGCAGTTCCCTGCGTTCTGCCAGGGCCAGACCGGCGACTTCCTCTTCCAGGCCGGCCGAGCGCTCGATTCGGCGGGCTCGTACCACCTGGTTGTGAGCCAGACCAATCTGGTGTTGCCGCGTTGGGGCGGATCGGATGGCGGTGACGTCTCCGTGAACCTGAAGACCGGCGAGGCCGTGGCGAATCTCCAACGCACCGGCGATGGCCGGTACGCCATTGTCCTGACCTCGGGGGAAACCTATTTCCAGCGCTCGACGTGCCCGGACTGGGCGAAGATCCAGGACGGCGCAGCGGTTCTCGCTCCATTCATCCTCACCTCAGATGAACTCCAGCACTCGAAATTGACCGAGGTGACGCCCTCAACGCCTGACAGTAAGACGCACACCGTGAAGCTTGAACTCCAGGGAGTGGGCCCAGTGTCGATGGAGGTCGAGAAAGTCACGGCTCGCCCGGTGCGCATCACCTCCGAGACGCTTACCGCCAACGGGAAGCCGCTCGAATGGTCGTTCAGCGCCTGGGGCGAGCCGGTCAAGATCCCTCCTGTCTCAAGCACGAAGTTGAGTGGGCCCGGAGGTAATCCCTGCTAATCGGGACGAGTAGCGGACCAGGAGTAAGCTGGTAGCTATGGGTGGCGGCGATTGGCACAAGCTGAATGGCCTGTACACGAACGAAGAGTACGTCGAGGCCACGCGTTCCGAGCTGCGTCGCTTCGGCGGCCGGATGGACCGCCGCGAATACTGGCTGGTCGGCGTGGTTTCTGTCGTAATCCTGTTTTTCGCCGCGAATGTCGCCTGGCGGCTGCTGACATGAGGCCGCTGCGTGGATAAATCGTACCCCGCCCACAATGTGACGAAAGAATTGGCCGACGTGGAGAACGCCAGCCGGCACCGAGCTCCGAAGGCGAGTCTGCGCCGCTTCGATCTCGTCTTCCTCGCTGCCGCTGGGCTCGCCTGGCTCGCGTATCTCGTGTGGAGTTGGTGGCTGTGAGCGGCTCGAAGCACGGCATCGTCGAAGGTGGTTTCGGAGGTCCGGCCCAGGGGCCCTGGTTGTTCGGCCCGTTCGACATGCTCGTCGTCCTCTTCGGACGCGTACTTCGCCGGAAGCAGCCGCCTGCACCGCCCGGACTGTGATTTTGCGGCCGTCTGCGCGCGCGGCTAGGCTCTGCGGGTGAAAAAGCCCCGCATCGTCGTCACCATGGGCGATCCCTCAGGCGTTGGCCCGGAAGTAGTCGCCAGGGCGCTTGCCCGGGCTGAAGTGGGTGAACTTGCCGAACTTTCCGTCATCGGTTCGACCGCGCTCCTCTTCGAAACGTGGCAGAGACTCGGCCTGGAGACTGCGCCGCCTCCCGTCACTGAACTGGCCGGCGTTCCGGCAGGCCCATTCCCCGTCGGCCAGCTTTCGGTAGATTCCGCGCGCGCCGCCCACGCCTGGGTCGAACACGCCGCCCGGATGTGCCTCGCGGGCGAGGTGGAAGCAATGGTCACCGCGCCCGTCAACAAGGAAGCGTTCCAGATGGCAGGGATCACCGATACCGGCCACCAGGAAGTTCTTTCCCGGCTGAGCGGCGCAACCAACGTGAAGACCATGCTGGTATCT
>CAZKZR010000679.1:0-1650 GCA_964557245.1 uncultured Anaerolineaceae bacterium
CACCACCATCGCTGTCTTACCGTTCAGGAACTTGAGTCGAGACCCGGACCAGGAGTATTTCGCCGACGGCTTCAGTGAGGATCTCATCACCGATCTGTCCACGCTGCCAGGGTTGGCGGTGATCGCTCGTCAATCCTCTTTCGATTACAAGACCTCGACACTTGGTGTCCAGCAAATCGGTAAGGATCTAGGTGCGGACTTCGTGCTGGTAGGCAGTCTTCGCAGAGTCGGGGACGACGTTCGTATCAATGCTCAGTTGGTGGAGACCAGCAGCGGAGAGCACCTGTGGGCGCAACGATTCGATCGGCGAATGGCGGAGATTTTCCGACTTCAGGATGACGTGAACAAGACCATCGTCGACGCCCTGAACCTTCGGCTTTCCCCGCACGCTGAACTCGGCCCGGCTCGTAGAGGTACGGAAATCGTCGATGCCTACGACTACGTCCTGCGCGGCGTGAACGAGGCACAGACGTACACGAAAGAGGGCTCGATTCGAGCGCGCTACTGTTTCGGTCAAGCCCTGAAACTGGACGCCGGATATTCGGCAGCCTATGCGCGCCTGTCGATCAATCATGTCTATTGGTGGATTGCGGGTTGGACTGACTCGCGTGAAGAAAGCCTGGGGAAGGGGCTTGAACTTGCAAGGCAGGCGGTAGCACTCGATAACGAGATGTCGCTCTGTCGTGCGGCGCTGTGCTGGGCTCTTCTATGGATGGGGGACTTCGACCAAGCGATGTCCGAAGGCGAGCGGGCCGTGGCGCTCGACCCGAACAATGTCGTTGCCCTTGAATTCCTGGCACTCGTCATGTCCTGGGGCGGCGAGCCCGAGCGGGCGCTTGAGTACCTGCAGATGGCCGCACGATTGAACCCGCATGAACCCTATTATTTCGGCCGCGGCCTTGCCCACTTTCTGAAGGGCGACTATCTCCGCGCTGCCGACCTGCTGCGCAACAGTGCCGATCTTCATCCGCACTTCCTGCCTGCGCACATCTTTCTGGCGGCAAGCTACGGTCTGCTTGGGGAGCTGAAACAAGCCCAGGCCATCGGTGATCTCATCACGCGCGTCCGTCCCGACTTTCGCGGCGACCTCGGCAGAGGACCTTTCCGGCGTGCCGAGGATCGGGAGCGGGCGATAAGAGGCTTGAAACTCGCTTTTCCGCGCTGACTTGCGAACGGAAGGGAGGCCCCGGCATCGACCGGGGCTCCCGACTCGGGGCCAGCATGCGCTCCATTCACATCAGTCGTTTGCGGTCAGGTGATGCTCGTCGACGACCTGGTCGCGGAAGCCGGCCAGGTTCGCGGATTCGTCGTTGGCAGACCCGCGGATGCTGTAGAAGTAATACATCGAAGGATAGGGAGAGGGCTCGCGATTCTCCTGAGCAGCCAGGCGGGCCTTGCGGCTCGCATCATTTTGCTCGTACCAAGGCGAGGCAACCTTCTCGCCGTTGTTCACCCCGGCGCTGAACTGTGCGTCCGGACTCAGGTGCGGAGGCGGAAACACTCGTTCGGCTGCGGCCGGTCCCGACAGGGCGAGGTAGAGCGTCGCCGAAAGCGCAGTTCCAATCAGTGATTTAGAGATGTTCATGGAAGTTGTACTCGATTAGTGGTTGGTTCGAGGGGAACTATAGAAAAGCCCATCGCGGCGAAGCA
>CAZKZR010000680.1:0-1649 GCA_964557245.1 uncultured Anaerolineaceae bacterium
CGACCGGTCGAAGTCGCCCAAATACGCATCCTGAATTCGCCCAGAACTCTGCTTGAAGCCATCCCACGGGTCCTCCGCGTTGATCCGGAACTCGATCGCATGCCCCTCGAACTTCACGTCCTCTTGCCGCATCGGCAGCGGCTCCCCCGCTGCAACCCGAAGCTGTAACTCAACCAGGTCCAGCCCCGTCACCATCTCCGTCACCGGGTGTTCCACCTGCAGCCTGGGGTTCACCTCCAGGAAATAAACGTCCGCTTCAGAAGTGGGCGCCGGGTCCGAATCGTGAATCGTGAATCGTGAATCGTGAATCGAAACAAGAAACTCGAACGTCCCCGCATTCACATACCCAATCGCCCGCGCGAGCGTCAACGCGTACCCCGTGAGCCGTTCGCGCAGCGCCTCATCGACCACCGGACTGGGCGTCTCCTCGATCAGTTTCTGGTGGCGGCGCTGCACCGAACAGTCGCGCTCCCCGAGGTGGATGAAGTTGCCGTGAGTGTCGGCCAACACCTGCACCTCGACGTGATGCGCGTTCGTCACGAGCTTTTCGAGCAGGAGACCGCCATCGCCGAACGCTGCGAGAGCCTCGCGCCGCGCGCTTTCGATCGCCTCCGGCTGTTCTTCCGCCGAAAACACCTCGCGCATCCCGCGCCCGCCGCCTCCGCCGCGTGCTTTCAGCATCACCGGATAACCTATCCGGCCCGCCTCGCGAGCCAACGTCTCAGCGTCATCCTCCCTGTCCCAGCCCGGCACAACGGGTACGCCGTTTGCAACCGCAAGCTGTCGCGCCGCGGCCTTGTCGCCCATGCCTCGCAGCACTTCCGGGGGCGGTCCAACAAAGACAATGCCCTCCGCCGCGCAGCGCTCCGCGAAGTCGGCGCGCTCGCTGAGGAAGCCGTACCCGGGGTGGATGGCTTCGCAGCCCTCAGCCTTCGCCGCCGCTATCACAGCATCGATGTCGAGGTAACTCTCAGCCGCGGAGTACCCCTCGAGCAGCACCCACGCGTCCGCGGTCCGCACCGCCAGGCTCCGCCTGTCCGGAATCGACGCGACCACGACCGACCGGATCCCCATCTTGCGCAGCGTCTTACAGACGCGCACGGCGATTTCGCCGCGATTCGCCACCAGGACACTCTTGAACATCGGGCGCCATTCAAGCACAAACGGCGGCGCCACGCGCAGCCATGCCAGCTGCGCTCCTGCGTTCCCACTCCCGTCGCGTTAGACTCCGGACATGCAACGAGTCGCGCTTGGTAATACCGGGATCGAAGTCTCGCGCCTCTGCCTCGGGTCCATGCAGTTCGGCTGGACCGCGGACGAAGCCGCTTCCTTCGCCGTCCTGGACGCCTACGCCCAGGCTGGCGGCAACTTCATCGATACCGCCGATATCTACTCCAACTGGGCGGCTGGCAACACCGGAGGCGATTCGGAACGGATCATCGGACGCTGGATGAAAGAGCGCGGCAACCGTGACCAGATGGTAATCGCGACGAAGCTGCGCGGCAGAATGTGGGATGGCCTTGATGGCGAAGGGCTCGGCCGAGCGCACATCATTCGCGCCTGCGAAGACTCCCTCCGCCGCCTCCAGGTCGAAACGATTGACCTGTACCAGGCACACTGGTTCGACGAGAACGTCCCGATAGACGAGA
>CAZKZR010000681.1:0-1638 GCA_964557245.1 uncultured Anaerolineaceae bacterium
GCCCGCGTCGGCAAGAGTGACCCGGAAGAACGTTTGAAAGATCACGCGCGCGACGGCGTGGACGCCGAGATCATTTTCCCGAACCGCGGGCTGCAGATGTGGGCGACCCCAGATCCGCTCTTCGCTCAGGCCATGTGCCGGGTCTACAACGACTACACGTGGGAAGTCTTTGGCCCGCACTACAACCGCATGCGGCCGCTGGCCTGCATCGCTACGGGCGACATTCCCAGCGCTATCGAGGAGATTGAGCGTTCGGCGAAACTTGGTTTCCGCGGTCTGAGCCTTCCCTGTAAGCCAATGTGGGGACCGGGGAACTCAGAGGACTTGAACTACAACCTCCCCGAGTTCGATCCCCTCTGGGCCTGCATCCAGGACCTGGACCTGCCGTTCACGTTCCACGTCTCCACGGGCAAGGATCCCCGTGCCGCGCGCGGAAACGGTGGAGCTGTCATCAATTATGTCATTCACTCGCTCGCCCCAACGGCCGAGCCGATCGTGAACCTGTGCTCCTCCGGTGTCCTCGATCGCTTCCCCAATCTTCGCTTCGCGAGCATCGAAGCGGGGATCGGCTGGGTTCCCTGGATGCTCCGGGCAATGGACGAGGCCTACGAACACCATCACTTCTGGGCTTTCCCGAAACTCAAGATGATGCCGAGCGAGTACTATCGGCAGCACTGCTTCGCTTCGTTCCAGGAAGACCCGCCCGGCATCGACCTTGTCCGCGAGTACGACCTGGGCGGCAACTTCATGTGGGCCAACGACTACCCCCACCACGAAGGCTCCTGGCCGCATTCGGAACAGGCGATCGAACGCACGATGGGCAAGCTGAACGATGAGGAGCGAGCGAATATCCTCGGGCTGAACGCCGCACGCTTCTTCGGGTTCGATGAAGCATGGCTGCGGGCCAATCGAATCGACACGGTCGTGCCCTAGTCCGTTTCGGCGAGCAGTTCGGCCAGTTCTTGCGGCGTGTTCGCGCCGCGGAAGCTCAGCAAGCGCGGGTCTTCACCTCGCAACTCGAGTTCGGGCACTTCGACGTGGGGGAGACCCCGGAGCGCCGCGCCAATGCGTCGCTCGCCGGCGCCGAACGCCGCGCGCAAGGCAGCCAGGCTGTCCTTCGCAACAAGAGACGGAAACGGCTGCGAGCGACCGTCGACCACCGGCAAGACCGCGAGAACGTCCGCGGTGGCTGAGCGGATCAGCAGCCGCAAGACACCAGCAGCCAGGAGCGGGGTGTCCACTGAGCAGACAATCGCCCAACGGCTCGAGCTCCGCGGAAGGCCGGCCAACAAACCCGCCAGCGGCCCTTCGAACGCCACTTCGTCTCGAACCAGGCGCACTGCTGGCTGAGCCTGGGAGGGGTCCAGCTGCTGCTCCGTTGCCGCCACCACAATGAGTTCGTCGCAGAGGGGAGTGCAGGCTCGCAACACATGGTCGAGCAGCGTCGCTCCTCGGAATTCGACGTTTGCCTTATCTCTTCCAAAGCGGGAGCTCCGTCCCCCGGCGAGAACAATCGCTGCGACGGATGGACTGGCGGAAGTCATCGAACGCACTGGTTCAAGGACAGGTGGGCCCGCGATTGCCGCCGTCCGGCGGTTGCGCCGGTACCCGGAACCGCGTACGAAGAAGCCGCAAAAC
>CAZKZR010000682.1:0-1634 GCA_964557245.1 uncultured Anaerolineaceae bacterium
TCGCCGCCGTGAGTTTCGCCGTCTCCTTGCTCTGGGTTGAACTGCGCAGCCCCACAAAAGCCCCGACCCCCGAACTCTGATCCACTGCCGCCCCGGAGGCCGCCATGCCCAACGTCCCGATCCCATCAACGATGGCGGAGATTACCCCAGAGTGGCTCACCCTCGCGCTGCGCGCGAACGGCCACATCACGGGCTCCGTAACCGCCGCTGACAAGGTCACCATCGGGCAGGGGGTCGGGATTCTCGGCGAACTCGCCCGTGTGACGCTGAACTACAGCCAGCCCGAACCGAGCGGGCCGAAGTCGCTGATCGCCAAGATCCCGACCGCTGACCCGGGAGGCAAAGGCATCGCCCAGATGCTTGGCTTCTACGAGAAAGAAGCCCGCTTCTATAACGAACTCTGCACCAACATCGGTGTGCGGGCCGCCCGCGGATACTTCGCCGGTGGCGACCCTGCGACAATCTCGTACGTCGTGCTGATGGAAGACCTCGGTGCCCTGCCTATCGGCGACCAGATCGCCGGCGCGTCTGCTGACGAGTGCCGCACGCTCATCGCTGAGATGGCGCGCCTTCACGCCCGCTGGTGGGGCACGCCTGCGCTGGACGCGCTCGACTGGATTCCGCCCATCAACTCACCGACCATCAAGTTCGCCGCGCTCGCCTACGCGCAGTCACTTGAGCCCTTCATGCAGAAGTTCGGTGAACACCTGACCGACCACCAGAAGCAGTTCGCGATGAAGTACCTCTATCGCATGAACCCCATGCAGGACTACTTCGCATCGGGCGCCGCCACGCTCTGCCACGGAGACCTGCGCCTGGACAACGTCTTCTGGGGCAGCCCCGACGGCTCGTCTCCCGTGACCCTGATCGACTGGCAGATCGCGATCAAAGGACGCGGCCCCTACGACGTCGCCTACTTCATGAGCCAGAGCGTTGACCCGGCCATCCGCGCCGCGAACGAAGAGACGATCCTCAAGGATTACCACCGCGGGCTCCTTGATGAGGGTGTGAAAGAGTACTCGTTCGACCAGTGCTGGGACGATTACCGTGCTTCGACGATGGGCTGCTTGAATTACCCCATCACGGCCGGCGGCTCTATCGATCTGGCCAACGAGCGAGGGCTCGAACTGGCGACGAAGATGCTGGACCGCTCGCTCTCAGCGATCATGGACCTCAAGGCCTACGAAATCCTCGACCGTTTCGAGGACGCTCCGCTCCCCGCTCTCCCATCCTGACGCGGTTCACGCCTCACTGAGGAAGGGACGAAGTTCGTCCAGCAGGGCCTGGGGCTGGTCATGGTGGATCCAGTGTCCCGCCCCCTCAATCCTGACTGTTCGCAGCCCACGGATGTGCTGTTCCGGGTGTGGATGCTGCCGCTGCGCTGCATGCGATTCGCTGCCGATGAAGAGCAGCACCGGGCAGGCGATGTTCTCCCAGAATGCCGGCAACTCATCCCGACGAATCTCCATCGACGTCCGGCCGTTCACCCAGAGGTCGTACTTCCAGATGTACCCGCCCTCCACTGGCATCGCCGCGTAGCGCGCGAGGTCCGGCAGGATGGCGTCAGGCAATCGGGGGTTCGCTTCCTTCATGCGCGCTTCGGCTTCTTCCAGCGTGCGGTACACACGGGGTTG
>CAZKZR010000683.1:0-1629 GCA_964557245.1 uncultured Anaerolineaceae bacterium
CGCTCCGCAACGTCTTCGAAAACCAGGTCGCGCCGCACCCCGCACACGTCATCCTCCTCACCGCCGACGCCTACGGCGTCCTCCCGCCGATCGCCCGCCTTACCCCAGAGCAGGCTCTCTACCACTTCCTCAGTGGCTACACCTGCAAGCTGGCCGGCACCGAGATGGGCGTGACTGACCCGGAGACAACCTTCAGCCCCTGCTACGGCGCCCCCTTCATGGCCCTGAACCCCACCGTTTACGCTGACCTCCTGGAGCAGCGCCTTCGCATGACTGGCGCCCAGATCTGGCTGGTCAACACAGGCTGGACCGGCGGCAAGTTCGGCGTTGGCAAGCGCATCAGCATCCAGGAAACCCGCAAGATGGTCCGCGCCGTCCTGAACGACGGGTTCGGCGAAGTCACGTTCCGCAAGGACCCGGTTTTCGGCTTCGATGTCCCAACATCGGCGCCCGGCGTCAACGAAAAGCTTCTCGATCCGCGAAGCTGCTGGTCGGACCAAACCGACTACGACCGCACCTACGCGATGATCGCCGACAAGTTCAAGGCCAACTTCGCCCAGTTCCGCAACCTCGTGAAACCGGAAGTGGCCCAGGCCGGTCCCTGAGCCTCGCGTACAGCCACGAACGAATGCCCCGGCCCCGAAAGCCGGGGCGTTCGTGTTTTTGGCCCTCTCTGCATTCGCCCCATTTGTGAACGCTGCGTACAATTCGCCCTGCGCGATTTCCTGTGGGAGGCCCGATTCGTGACCGCGAAGTACCTCAACGAACTGCGACACCAGGGGGCGGTCACCGAGATCGCAAAGGCGAAGTTCCCGTTCCCCGGCCCGCTCGGCCTGGATTACGAAACTCTCGTCAATCTCCCGAAGCCGAAAATCGCCGTCGGCAAGGACGAAGCACAGGACCTCTACCCCGACATCGTGGTCGTTCGCCGTCCTGGCCAGTGGCTCATGATGATGGCAGAAGTCGAAACCCCGGACACCGTGACGGATGAGACAGCGGAACGCCGCTGGAAGCCCATCGGAGAAGTCGGTGACCTCTTCGTCTACGTGCCCGCCGGGATGGTCCCGGAGACGAAGAGGCTCATCAAGAAGCACGGTGTCAAGGTAAAAGGCATCCGCACCTGGCGTTTCCGGCCGGTGTGGGGCCTCGATGTCGCGGACGCCTGAGCGAACGGAGCTACACTGAGATCGTGGTAGAGAAATCCAAGGGCTCCCGGCTGAACGTCTTCTTCGACGTCGATCACACGCTTGTCTTCATCGACCAGCACACGAATGCGCTTCGACCCGGCGCTCACGACGCGATGAAGAAGCTGAAGGCTGCCGGCCACGGCGTGTACGTCTGGTCCGCGAGTGGTCTCGCCCACGTGGAGCGCATTGTCCACATGCATGGGCTGACCGAGTGGGTCGATGGCATGTTCGACAAAGACCCGCGCGTGCAGCCCTACCCGGACTTCATCATCGACGACGACTGGTACCTGGTAGAAAAGTACGGCGGGCACTGTGTGAGTCAGTACAAGACCGTGAACCCCGAGGATACAGAATTCGAAGACGCGCTCTTCAAACTGGCCGAACTGGGCCACATGTGATTCCAGCGCTCTGCTGCCGCTAGCCTCGTCCTGTGGCACGCGTC
>CAZKZR010000684.1:0-1624 GCA_964557245.1 uncultured Anaerolineaceae bacterium
CCGGCTCCAGCGCTTCGAACCGGTGCATCCGGGCAACGTCGGCCTCGCTCAGGCTGACGCTGTAGGCGTGACAGCAGTACGTGGTGCACACCGCCGGCTGGCAAATGAACGCCGGAGAGCCGGGCACGACGAGCTGGTACGCCTGGAACCGCGGCGCCACCGACTCCCAGGCCTCGCGCATCGCATCAAAAAGTGCCGCGGACACAGCGCCATCGTAGGCGTTCGCGCCGATAGCGGGCATTGACAGTTCTTTGTCGTCGTGGTTGGAATCCTGATTGAACGAGCCATAGGGCTACCGTATCCTCCTGCTTCGCTGGAGGGGCGGCGCAGGGGTTGAATGAGTAACGAAGCCAATCTCGAAACGATGTCGCTGGACGAGCGCGCCCGGCTGAAGAAGCAAATGAGCGATCAGGCGGTGAAGCTCGCCGTGAGCAGCCGCTGGCTCGAGGCCGCCAACCTCAACCGCGACTACCTGCGGACGTTCGGTGATGAAGCCGACGCATACAACCGCCTGGGTAAGGCGTTGAGCGAACTCGGCCAGATCACGGAAGCACGCGAGAGCTACGGCAAAAGCATCGAGCTCGAGCCTACGAACACGATTGCCCGCCGCAACCTGGATCGGCTCGCCGGCATGAGTGATTCGAACGCCGCCGGTGCCGCACCCAGCCAGCTCGACACGCGACTCTTCGTGGAGGAGACGGGCACTGCTACCGTAGCGAAGTTGCAGGCGACCGACGGAAAGGCCACCGCGTTGCTGGATGCCGGCGACCTGGTAGAACTCCAGGTCCAGGGGAACGCGGTGAACGTGCTTACCGTTAAGGGCGAATACGTGGGCATGATCGAACCGAAAATCGGTCTGCGCCTCTCGAAGATGATGACGGCCGGCAACCAGTACACGGCCGCCATGGTGACCACCGACAAAGACATGAAGGTCATGCTGCGCGAGACCTTTAAACACCCGTCCATGATCGATAAGGTGAGTTTTCCGCAGGGGCGCTCGACGGAAATCCGCGCCTACACCCGCAAGGGACTGCTTCGCCGCGACGACGACGAGGACTTCGGCGACTTCGGCGACGACGAGGTGGTAGAGGACGAGAGCGACGACGGATGGAGCGAGACGGACTCCGAGCTGGACTCCGGCACGCCGGACATCGACGTCGAGCAGGACGACGAGGGCTTCGACTAGGGCGCCTGTCAGCTTTGCACTATCCCACCACGTAGAATCCCCCGGCACGGAGGATTCGAATGGCAATCAGTAAACAAGAACTTGTCGACGGCATCCGGTTCGCCGGCCGGCGCGCCGCAGCGGCCGGGGCAAACGCGAAAGACTGGGACTATCAACTGGGGCACGCGTGGACGACGCGTGCCGCCTTCAGCCACCTCGCAGCCACGGCCGGTGGCTGCGAAGGGCTCTACCCGTTGCTTGACGCGGGAGTGCTTTCGAACGTGGGTGCGGAACGCATCGCCCAGGGAAACGCTGCCGCCATCGATACGATCGCGGGCAAGTCCAAGGAGGAGATCCTCGCGGCTATCGTCGCAGGCCACCAGGCCTCGGCAACGTTCGTTGAGACGCTCGACGAGGACGACCTTAACAAAGTGGTGAAGCTGGGCGGCTATGAGATGG
>CAZKZR010000685.1:0-1620 GCA_964557245.1 uncultured Anaerolineaceae bacterium
TTGCGGCCGAAGCGCTTGGGCTTGCAATTCATAACAATAGTGTTGACTTCATGCACGCGGACGTTGAAGGCCACATGCACAGCTTCACGGATCTGGTTCTTGTTGGCGCGCAGGTCAACTTCGAAGACGTACTTGTCGGCGCCGGTGAGCACCGTGGTCTTCTCCGTGATGATTGGGCGCAGCAACACTGCGTAGGGATGAATTTCCTTCGGCATTAGACCGCGGCCTCCTTCACCCGGCCGCGCAGCGGCTTCACATTGACCCCGCCCCAGAGCGCTTCGCAGGCGCGAATCGCGTCTTCGGACATGACGAGTTTGTGCGCGTTGATAAGGTCGACCACGTTGAGGTTCGCGGCCGGCAGCGCTTTCACGTCATCGATGTTGCGGGCGGCACGGGTCAGTTCCGGCACATGCGCGCCACTCACCACCAGGGCCCGGCGCTCGATGCCGAGCGCGTTGAGCACGTTCTGGAACGTGCGCGTCTTTCCATCCGGAGCGTTCAGCCCTTCCACCACCAGGAGCGAGCCGTTGGCCGCGTGGCTGGAGAGGGCGGAGCGCAACGCAAGGCGCTTCATCGTGCGGGGGAGGTCCTTGGCGAAGCTATGCGGCTTCGGGCCGTGGGCCACACCACCACCAACGTGGTGCGAGGCGCGAATCGAACCCTGGCGCGAGCGGCCGAGGCCCTTCTGCTTGCGGATCTTCACGGTGGAGCCGACGACATCGCCGCGGCTCTTGGTGTAGGCGTTGCCCGACCGCCGGTTGGCCATCTGAGCGACGTACGCCTGGTGGAGGACAGCGCGGTTCGGTTCGATCCCGAACACCTCATCGGCGGCGTCCAGCTGGCGCAGTTCTTTGCCGGCGGTATCGAAAACGGTCAACTTCATTTCGATACCTTCTTTGCTTTGCGCACCCGGACCAGCGCGCCGGGCGCGCCGGGCACGGAACCCGCGATGAAGATGACGTTGCGCTCTTCGTTCTTGGAAACCACTTCCAGGTTGCGGACGGTCACGCGTTCGTTGCCCATGTGGCCGGCCATGCGGGTGCCCTTGTAAACGCGGCCCGGAGTGGTGCCGGAGCCAATGGAACCGGGCGCGCGATGGCGGTCGCTCTGGCCGTGCGTCTTGGGGCCGCCACTGAAGTTGTGCCTGCGGACGCCACCCTGGAAGCCACGGCCCTTGGAGGTGCTGGTGACGTCCACTTTCTCGCCGGTTTCGAAGATCTCGGTGCCGAGTTGGTCGCCGAGCGAGTAGCCGCTTGATTCGCCGCCGAATTCAGCCAGATGGCGGAGCTTCAGGTTGCCGGCCGCCTTCAGATGCCCGGTCTCAGGCTTGTTCAGACGCTTATCTTGCGAAAAGCCGATCTGGATAGCCGAGTAGCCGTTCTTCTCCGGGGTCCGGATATCGGTCACGAAGCACGGGCCGACTTCGACGGCGGTAACGCCGCGGAGGCGCCCCTTGCCATCGAACACCTGCGTGGTGCCGAGCTTCTTGCCAAGAATGCCTTCAATCGTCATGGCTGCCTACAGCTTGATCTCGATGTCCACACCGCTGGGCAGTTGAAGCCGCATGAGCGTGTCCACCGTCTTGGAAGTCGGCTCCATGATGTCGATGAGCCGCTTGTG
>CAZKZR010000686.1:0-1619 GCA_964557245.1 uncultured Anaerolineaceae bacterium
CCTCGAGAACATCCGGGCCAAGCTCGACCTACCCACCCGGGCCGCGATCCGGCACTGGGACGGCCTGCCGCTGGCGCATCGAAAGAGGAGTACCACAATGCCGGGAGAAACCGTCGTGAAGCTCGGTCAGATCGCGCAGATCGCCTACACCGTGAAAGACCTCGAACCGAGCATCGCGTTCTTCCGGGACACGCTCAGCATGACGCACCTCTTCACGGCAGGCCAACTGGCGTTCTTCGATTGCAATGGGGTTCGGCTCATGGTGGACGCGCTTCCGGAGGCCCAGGGCCATGGGAACGCTGTCCTCTACTTCCTCGTCGAGGATATCCATGCGTCGCAGGCCGCGCTGGTCGCCAGGGGCGTGCCGTTCGAGGGCGAGCCGCACAAGATCTTCACCCACCCGGACGGCACGGAGGAGTGGATGACCTTCTTCCGAGATCCAGAGGGCAACATGCTTTCGCTGACCAGCCGGGTGAAGCCGTAGGTTCTTCTTTGAGGGGGCGCTTCCTAGGCGGCTGCCCATAACCGAGTTGCTCCCGTGATTTGTGTTATGCTCACCACCAGAGTTGATGGTGACCGAGAGCCCTCTGAACGCTCCCA
Organism: uncultured Anaerolineaceae bacterium; assembly: GCA_964557245.1. Taxonomy (GTDB): domain Bacteria; phylum Chloroflexota; class Dehalococcoidia; order Tepidiformales; family Tepidiformaceae; genus Amarobacter. The sequence continues at coordinate 601 of CAZKZR010000686.1, forward strand.
TACGTCTGTCGTACTGTTCGTTTGTCGCCTGCACTCGCTCGTTGGAAGCACATTTCGCCCGGTCAGCGCGCCTGTGAGGGCTCGGCGCAGCGGCCTGTTCGGCACTGAAACGTAGTGCCACCGAAAGGACCCTGAGCCCTCTGTTGTCGTTCCTCTCCCGCAAGCGAAAGAGCGCTGTCACCGTTGACGCGCCTTCCGCACCCACCGCCACCGCAGTCGCCGTCCAGGAGCCTGCGCCACACCGTGCTGCTGCACCCGTCCATCACGAACATGTGCACCACGATCAGCCTCCGCATCAGCCTGCCCACGACCCACTGACGCCCAGGCGGCGCCGGAACCGCGGCCGCCGCGGCCGCGGCGCGGGCGACGCCATCGAGGCGATTGCTCGCCCGACCACTGGCCTCCCGCCGGCCAAGGCGCCCATTTCGGAGTCGTTCAAGGCACTTGGCGTGGACGAAACCGGCCTTCAAGCGATCGCCTCACTCGGATACTCCGAGCCCACCCCGATCCAGGCCGCATCCCTCCCTCGCCTGCTTGAAGGGGACGACCTTATCGGCCTGGCGCAAACGGGCACCGGTAAGACCATTGCTTTCGGCATACCGCTCGCCCGCGCGATCGACCCCACTCGCAACGAAGTCCAGGCGGTGGTGATGGTGCCCACCCGGGAGCTAGCCAACCAGGTGCGCGAGGTGATTGAGCACCTCGGGCGCTTCTACGGGTTCACGACCCAGGGACTGGTCGGTGGCAGCCGTGTGCGGTCTGACATTATCGCGTTGGAAAAAGGCTGTCACGTTGTCGTAGGCACCCCCGGCCGGGTTATCGACCACCTGAAGCGGGGCACGCTGCAACTCGACCGCGTGCATTTCGTGGTGCTGGACGAAGCTGACGCGATGCTCGATATCGGCTTCGCGCGCGATATCGACTACATCCTTCGGACCGTGCCCAAGCAGCGCCAGACAGCGCTGTTCAGCGCGACCATGCCAACGAGCATCGCCCGCCTGACGTACCGCCATATGCGC
>CAZKZR010000687.1:0-1616 GCA_964557245.1 uncultured Anaerolineaceae bacterium
TGCTCCGGGCAGAAGTCGCGAAGCGCGAGCGCGTTCCCGCCGGGGCGCGCTAACGCGTTTGGTACTATGGGAGCGGAGGTCGTGATGGCTGCACAGCCCGAGGCCAAGCATTCGGTCCTCTTCGGCGAACCCATCCCATCCGCTATCGTGGATGCAGGCACTGCCGGCCTGGAAGAGTTCGTGTGACCCAACCCGCAATCAGTATTTTCGAAGGCGCGGGCGGTGCGGCTGGTGTCGCCGCGATCGTCGATGCCTTCTATCGCAGAATCCAAGCCGACGCCGGCATGCGCTCCCTCTACCCCGAGGACCTCGAGCCCGGCAAGGAAAAGCTGCGGCTTTTCCTCGTCCAATGGCTGGGCGGGCCCACAACGTACACCGAGATGTACGGCCACCCCCGCCTCCGCATGCGCCATTTCCCGTTCGTCATTGGAGACCTTCACGCGGGACGCTGGCTCCGCTACATGCGCGAAGCCTGGACTGAGTGCGGCGTTCCCGCCGACATCCAGTCCGTGGTCTTCGAACGCCTGGGCCCGCTCGCCCACCACATGGTCAACGACAAAGACGGCGTGCCCCGCTCACCCCTGGGCGACGTGCGCCTGGCCTGAGGCTTACGGCGACAGCGAAACGCGCGTCACCGTGTTCTCGTCCTTGTTCGTGACCCAAGCAGACCCGAAGGCGAAGGTCACTCCCTCCGACCCCTTGCCCGTGCCAATCCTGAAGCTCTCACCGGTAGCGGTGTCGTAGACCACTACACCGGTACCGTTCGGGAGCGTCGCCCAGATAACTCCGTCGCCAGCCGCAATTCGCGAAGCCTCGAACGCCGCCGGAAAACTGCGGCCGGTCGCTGTGCCGCTCGTATCCAGCCTTGCGAACTTCTCGTTGCCGCCCAGCCAGGTCTCCCCTCCCGTATCCAGCGGCACCGTCAGCCCGCGCCAATCGCGGACGACTTCTCCGGACTGCGGGTTCACCTGGAGTGTCCCCTCAAAGCTGTAGCTGTAGACCCACAGGAATCCGGCCGCGTACGACATTGTTGCGAGCGGGCACTGCGCCGCGTTATACGGCATGGGATAGACACCCTTCGCCGCGAACGTCGTGCTGTCGAACGCCAACAGGCCGTTGTTCACCGGGTCCGTCGTCCAGATGACGCCGTCCAACTCCACCACGTCCATCCAGCACGGCCGGTCGGTAGACGGCTTCTGCGGCAGCCGCACCACCTCCTTGGCCGTGTTCGTCTCCGGGTCGATCAGCCAAATCACCCCCTGCGACCCACTCGAAGCCCACATTCCCCGTGTCCCTGCGCGGATATGCCCCGCACCCGATGCCAACGGAATCGTCGCTGTCACGGTGTTTGAAGCCGGGTCTATCCTGCTCACGCTCCCGGACCAACTGGTTACCCAGATGCTGCCGAAGCCGTCCGCAACGTACAGCGGGTCGGCCGCCACTGGCACATCGGTGACTCGCTTCCACTTCGCAAGCTGGGAAACCGCAGGTGCGGCCGTTGCGGAGGTGCTGGGAACCGCCGTGGATTGACTGGTGGGCTGGTCCTGCACGAGCCCCTCCGCCTCTTCCGCGCCGCCGCCCCGCGCGAACGCTGCCACCACGAGTCCCAACGCAGC
>CAZKZR010000688.1:0-1608 GCA_964557245.1 uncultured Anaerolineaceae bacterium
CGCTGGCGATCATGGTGGGCGGCAAGCCTGAGGTGTTCGAACGCTGTCTGCCTGTGCTGGAGGCGATGGGCAAGACCATCGTCCACGTGGGACCGAATGGCGCGGGACAGGTGGTCAAGCTCTGCAACCAGATCGCTGGCGGCTTGAATCTGCTGGCGGCGGCCGAGGCGATCAACCTCGCACGGCGAGCCGGGGTGGAGCCGGAGAAGATGCTCCAGGTGGTCTCCGCTGGGGCGGCGGGAAGCTGGATGCTATCCAATCTCGCGCCCCGGGCGGTGAAGGGCGATTACGCGCCGGGATTCATGGTGGACCTGATGCAGAAGGACCTGCGGCTGGTGCTGGACGCAGCGAACGACTCGCATACGCCCCTGCCCGGCACAGCGCTGGTCTCTCAACTTTTCCAGTCCATCCAGGCGGAAGGGCGAGGGACGGACGGAACGCAAGCGCTTGTGGATGCAATCGCGAAGCTGGCCCGCTAGGCGGCCACAGGATTAGTTCAGCCGCCAGACTTCGAAGTTCAGCAGCGAGGCAAACCCGACCCACACGAGGTACGGGACCATGAACAGCGCGGCTGCCTGGTTCAGCCGCCAGAAGAGCGCGATCGTCAGGAGTATGGAAAGGGAGAGCGCGGCGATTTCGATCAGGGCGAACCCCGGTTCGTTGGCGCCGAAGAAAATCCATGACCAGGTGACGTTCAGGCCGAGCTGAAGCCCCCAGCCGGCCAGCGCCAGCGTTCTGCCGCGCTGATGCTGCCGGTAGACGAGCCAGCCGGCGACCGCGATGAAGACGTAGAGCGTGGTCCACACCGGCCCGAAGACCCAGTCCGGCGGATTGAACGACGGCTTCTCGAGGCCGTCGTACCAGTCCTGACCGTTGCTGGTCGCGATCGAGCCGATGGCGGCGGCGCCGGTGGTGAGTGCGAGGAATACTGCCAGGGAGATCAGGCGGCCGAGTGCGCCGGAGTCTCGGGGGTAGGCGGCGTGGCGCGGTTCAGAGGTCATCTACCTACCGTACGGGACGGGCGATGACGTTCGGGAAGCGCGCACTCAACGACAGCTAACGAATCTCGATCAGTCTTGCCAGAGGTGGCGCTGGTACCAGTGGACATCGTGCCAGGCGCCGAGCTTGAACCCCATGTGGCGGTAGCGGCCGGCTTCGGTGAAGCCCAAAGAGCGGTGCAGCGCGAGGCTCGGTTCCTGGCAACCGACGATGCCCGCCATCAAGACATGCAGGTCGAGGGCGCGAGCCTCCTGGATGATGCCAGCCAAAAGGGCGGTCCCAACGCCGCGGCCACGGAACCGGTCCGCGATGTAGATGGATTCGTCGGCGGTTTTTCAGTAGGCGGCCTTGGGGCTCCAGGCGGAAAGGCAACACCAGCCCGCAACGGCTCCCTCGGTTTCCGCGACGAGGACCGGGTAGCCGGCCGCCCGGCGCGTTTCGAACCAGTCGCGGCGCCAACCTTCAGTCATCGGTTCGAGGTCGAAGGTGGCGGGCGAAGTGCCGACGGCGGTCATTCTTCGGGATTGTCACCGCCGTGGCGTTGCGGTTTGTGTTCCGGCCTGCGGTCCGGACGGTGTCTATCGATTTGTGCCGTTCGCGCCGGGGGCC
>CAZKZR010000689.1:0-1603 GCA_964557245.1 uncultured Anaerolineaceae bacterium
AAGCAGTTCTTGTAACCTGCCTGAGACTCCGACACTGCCTCCGGACATCTCCCATGGGAACGCTTTGCCCGGCAGCAAGGAGCCCGTGACTGTCCGGAAAAAGCCGCGAGCCGCCAGCTGCTCGTCCTGGACCAAGGTCTCCGCCGTCTCCATGGCGGTCACTGGGAGACGCAGTTCCTGGCCGAACGGTACGATCTCCTCAGTTGTTTTGTCGGCGCACCATTCTTCCACGATGGACCAGAACTCGGACCGGTGTGCCATGTATGACTCGGTCGTGGACCAACGGGGATCATCCAGGAGGTCCGGGCGATCGAGGAGTACCGCAAGGTTCGGGTACATGAACATGGTGTTGAAGAACACCCACCCGTCCTTCGCGCGGTAGAGGTCCGAGTCCGCACGTTGCAGGATGCGTCCTTCGTGAGTCCAGGCCAGCGTGCTGCTCAGATGAGCGGCGAGCATTGCTTCGCCCGCGCTCACCTCAACTTCCTGTCCCTCCTGCGTCAACCGCGCATGGCGCACCGCCGCCAGTGCCGAAAAAGCGAGGTGCATTCCGCAGTGGAACTGCGCTTGCCGGCCCGGGACGCGCAACGGTTCCTTGTCCATTTGGCCGCCCAGGGACCAGTAACCCCCTACGGCGTAGTCCGTGAATTCGTCGCCCACCCACGTGGAACGCGGCCCATGACGGCCGAAGTGGTCGGCGTTCGCCACCACGATCGCCCGGTTGTGGCTGACCAGGCATCTGAGCAGTGCACCTTCAGGAAGTTCCGTGGCGTTGAAATCCGAAATGACCACATCGAATTGATACGCCACGGTCTGTACGCTTCGAATGACCGCCTCCTGACTTTCTTCGCGCCCCAGCACCTCGATGCCCGATTCGAAGAAGTTGCGAAAGACTCGCCCTCCTGGCCATTCGCCAGGGGCCGGTGTTTGCCATTCCCACCAGCTACAAGTCGCCCCGACGTCCGCGAAGAGCCGCAGTGCGTACGCAGCAGCAACTCCCCGGCCAATGTTCAGTACGCGGATTCCGGTTAGGCCGGCGTCGTCGGCCGTCTCAGACATACTCTGCCGTCAACGCGTTCAGTCGGGCCTGAACGGCCTCATCGAGCGGCGCCGATGCTGCCGTAATGGCCGGTCCAAGCTGTTCCGGGTTGCTCGCGCCAAGGATGGGCGTCGTGACGGCTGGGTTTGCGAGGACCCAAGCGATGGCCAGTTGCGTGGAGCTCATCCCCAAGCTCTTCGCTTCCAGCGAAACCGCTTGGACGGTCTCGAACATGCCTTCGTTCCAGTACCGCTCCTGGTAGAGGCGGGCGGCGCGACCCATCGTGAACCGCGAGCCTTCCGTGGGTTCGCCATCGCGCTGGTGCTTTCCAGTCAACAGGCCACCTGCCAACGGGTTGTAGCTCATCACCGCCAGGCCGTCTTCACGACACATGGGAAATAGTTCGCGTTCGGCTTCGCGGGCGAGCAAGCTATACCGTGGCTGCACCGAGATGAATTCGGTACCTCCATGTGCAGTTGCGCAGACGTTGGCCCTGGCGACCTGGTACGCGAGGAAGTTCGAGCAGCCGATGTACCGTGCCCGACCGGAACGCACAATGTCTTC
>CAZKZR010000690.1:0-1592 GCA_964557245.1 uncultured Anaerolineaceae bacterium
AGCGCGCGGCGCTCTCTTCGACATCGATCTTGAAGGCGCCGAACTCGCCACGGTCGAACCCTCGGCCGGCGCCCCAGTTGATGCGCCCCCCGGAGAGCACATCAAGCAGCGCAACCTCTTCGGCGAGCCTGAGCGGGTTGTAGAAGACAGCGAGCGAGACCGCGAGTCCGACGCGGAGGTTCCTGGTGCGTGCGGCCACGTTCATCGCCATTAGGTGGGGCGAAGGACAGACGCTGTAGGTATTGAAGTGGTGTTCGGCGAGCCACACGCCGTCGTAGCCGCCCTCATCCATGATGGCGATGCGTTCGAACGCCCGCTGGTAGACGGTTTCGAGCGGGATCCGCCGCGACCAGGAGAAGAACTGCAGGACTCCGAGTTTCATGGCCGGGAGCTTACTTGAGTTGGGGCTTATTGGGGGAGCGCAGTGATCTGACGAGCCTGGGCTGTCCCTAGTCTATGAAGGTCATTGCGGAAAGTTGTCTTGTCGCAATGGCTTCGCAAGGTTCGCGCTGCGGGTTCTGGCGCGGTCGCAAGGTGATAACTCGCATCCTTATTGCAGCACACCGGTGAAAGCCGGTCTGGGAGGGATACCCGAATGTCTGCTGGAATCAGCCTCTTTCTCCTGGCCGTTGGCGCCGTCCTGGCGTTCGCGGTCAACTACCAGGCCCAGGGCGTCGATATCGCCGCCGTCGGTTGGATCCTGATGGCCGTGGGCTTCCTCGGCATCATGATGTACCTGCTCTTCCTCGCGAGCTTCGCGCCGTTCTACCGCGGTGATTCGACGCGTACCGAGGTTGTGGAGCGGCCGACCACCACTCACACGCACTTGCAGTAGGAGTCCTGAAATGTTGGCACTCCTCTTGCTCCTGATCCTCGGCATCCTGCTCTTCGGCGGGCTGGGAATCTTCGTCGCAAAGGTCTTCTTCCTCGTGATGGCCGTGATGCTTCTGGTCAGCCTGATCGGTGGAGGCACGTACTTCCGGCGGAGATGACCGGACGAAAGTGGAAACACTCAGAGAGGCGCGCAAGCGCCTCTCTTTTTGCGTCCCGCCGGCGTCTCGAACACGCGTGTACAATCCTCCGCATCGCGCACGGGAGGCTGGTCATGCCCTGGGTCGAATTCAACGGCAACGACATCTACTACCAGGAAGAAGGAGCGGGCGAACCGATGGTCTTCCTGCACGGTATGAGTTCGTGCGGCGAAGCGTGGTGGCAGCAGTTCGCGCACTTTCGCGACCGGTTCCGCTGCATCGCGTATGACAGCGTGAATCACGGGCATTCCTCGAACTCGCCGCGGGATGAAGACGAGCCCGACCGCGCCGACGAACTCGAAGGGTTCCTCGCTACGATGGGAATCCAGAGGCCAATCCTCGCGGGCAATTCGATGGGCGGAAACACGCTCACACGCTGGGCATCACGGCATCCGGGCGAGGCGCGGGCGCTGATCCCTTCTGGCGCCGGCGTGGCGATGCCGGGCCAAGCGGGCGCGATGCCGCCGACTGCTCAGCCCCTAGGGCCAGATGTGCTGTTTCTGCCAATTGGGGATTCGTTGACTGACGGCTTCAAGGCCGCCCAGCCGCGAATGTTTGAGC
>CAZKZR010000691.1:0-1590 GCA_964557245.1 uncultured Anaerolineaceae bacterium
CCACTCCCAGCGAGGTTCGCCAATGCTGCTTCACGATGTCCTGAGCCACTCCGCTAAGCTTTTCCCGAAGAAGGTCGCCACGATAGACGGCGACGTCGAATACACCTACGCCCAATCGAGCGAGCGAATCCATCGGCTGGCGGCGGGTTTGCTGGGGCTGGGACTCCAGCCGGGCGACCACATCGCGATCCTCGCGAATAACTCGCACCGCTACTTCGAAACGTATTTCGTCTGCAGCGTCGCGGGCATGCCGCTGGCGCCGTTAAACATCCGCCTCGCCGCGCACGAACTCGAATTCATCATCAACGACGGAGAGATTAAGGCGTTGTTCCTCGGTCCTGAGTACGTGGCGCTGTTCGAACAGTTCAGGGACAAAACTCCGGGCCTCAAGCACATCATTGCCCTCAACGCGGAGGTCGCCGGCGCGGTCCAATACGAAGACCTTGTGGCGAATAACGCTCCGCTCGCGAAACCGGCGCGCGAGTGGCTCGAAACGGACATGCTGAACCTTTGCTACACCGGCGGGACCACCGGCCTCCCCAAGGGTGTAATGCTGAGCCAACGGGCCGTCGTTTCGAACGCGCAGCATGCGGTGATGACTTTTGGCTTCCAGGAACGAGATATCTGGCTGCACGTGGCGCCGATGTTCCACCTCGCTGATGCCTGGGCCGTTTACGCGTTCTCAATGGTCGGTGGGACCCACATCTTCAACGGGTCGTTCGCTCCGCAACTCTGCCTGGAAACCATCGAGAAGCACCAGGTTACGAAGACGATCCTCGTGCCAACGATGATCAACTTCCTTGTGAACTTCCCGGGCCTCGCAAATTACGATACGAGCAGCCTCGACCTCGTCCTTTACGGCGCATCTCCGATGCCTGTCGACAGGCTGGTCGCCGCCAAGAACGCCCTCGGGCCAAAGCTCGTCCAGGCTTACGGAATGACCGAGACCAGCCCGCTGCTAACGGCCATGCATCTCGAATGGACCTACTACGAGGGCGATCCCGCCCAGGTTGCCCGGCTGGCAAGCTGCGGCCGGCAAATCTCCGGCGTGGACGTCCGGGTCGTCGATCAGACCACGGGGCTCGACGTGAAGCCGGGCCAGGTCGGCGAGATCATTGCCGCCGGCCCCAACGTCATGAACGGGTATTGGAATCGGCCAAAGGAGACCGCCGAGGCGCTCCGCGACGGCTACATGCACACCGGCGACCTCGCCACGGTGGACGAAGAGAACTACATCTTCATCGTCGACAGGGCGAAGGACATGATCGTTTCCGGCGGCGAGAACGTGTACTGCGCCGAAGTCGAAAACGCCTTGTATGACCACCCGGACGTGCTTGAAGCCGCCGTCATCGGGATTCCGGACGAGCGATGGGGCGAAGCCGTCCTGGCTATCGTCGTCCCGAAGGAAGGCAAAGCCCCCAGCGAAGGCGAACTGATCGAGCACTGCCGCGGCCTCATCGCTGGATACAAATGCCCGAAGAGCGTGGTCTTCCAGCAGCAGCCGCTGCCCAAGTCCGGCCCCGGCAAGATCCTGAAGACCGAACTGCGCAAGCCGTACTGGGAAGGCAAGACCCGCAACGTGAACTAGCC
>CAZKZR010000692.1:0-1587 GCA_964557245.1 uncultured Anaerolineaceae bacterium
AGCCGGGGCCGCCGGAGCCTGAACCGGTGGGATCGCCGGCCTGAATTACGAAGTTTTTCACGACGCGGTGGAAGGTCAGCCCGTCGAAATACCCCTTCTTTGCGAGGAACACGAAGCTGTTCACCGTGAGCGGCGACTGGTCGGCAAAGAGGTCGATCACAATGTCGCCCTTGCTGGTCTTGATGGTGGCGCTGTACTTCTTGCCGCTGACGAGGACGGGCTCAGCTTTCGCAAACGACTTCGCGCCGTCGCCCGAGGCGCCATCATCTGGCCCGTCTCCGCAGGCGGCGGTGGCGAACGAAAGCAGGAGGACGGCGAAGGCGAGCGCGGCGACTTTGAACGGTGTGGGCATGCCTCGCAGGCTATCCACGCACGACCGCGAGCGCCAGTTCGAGTTCGCCGATGTGACCGCGGCAGTGACCGGTGCAAGCGCCGGCGAAGACACGCCAGAAAGGCTGCTCGTACATGTCGTCGATTTCGGCCAGGTAACCCGGATGCTGGTAGCGAACGTCCGCGAGGTGCGCCCGGTTGGGCGGGAGATGGTCGAAGTCCTCGGGCTTGAATCCGGCGAGGTACGCCTTCGCTTCGGCGAGAACGGCGTCGGCGTAGGCCAGGACGGCGCCGGGATTGGTGGCACGGGCGATGCTGTGCGCGTCCGACAGGTCCATGCCAATCGGCAGAAAGCAGTCCGAGAGCCCCCTGGCCGACCATTCCGGGCGGGAGCGGATGGCCGGCTGGTTGCGCATCCAGGTGTTCAACGCCCAATCCTGGATGGAGGGCACGTGCCAGGCAGTGAAGCCGATTGGGTTCTGGTCCGGCACCGGGGCGGAGACCCACTCTTCCGGGGTGACGCCGGCCAGCAATCCTCCCAGGGCGGAGCGAACGCCTTCCATTTGGCGAGTGATGTAGGTGGCAAGGTCCATTAGAAGGGGAGGCCCTGGAGGCCGTAGAGGTTGCGGGCGAGACTGGCCCGGCCGAGGTGGCCGTTGCCGTGGCCGATGAGCCCGTGGAGGATGGCCTCCATCCGTGGGATCGGTCCCCAGGGCCGGATAGTCTGAATTTCGGCGAAGTAAGCGTCGCTCATCCCGGCAAGCCTGGGAACGACAGCGTCGGCGACGGCCTTCGTGTAGGTCTTGAACTCCTCCGGCTCGGGGAAGGCCATGCTGTAGGCATCGTTGGGGTCCTGACCGGTGCCCTGGTCAACTTTCGGCAGGTTCCAACGCTCGTTGAAGTTCTGCTTCAGCCAGACCGGCTGCTCACGTTCGAACACGAAGTGGATGATGTTGTCGATGGTGCGGACGACGTGCCAGACGTCCCAGCCAATGCTGTTGGTGATGCCGCCGCGGGTATCGCAGAACTGCTCCTGCGTCAGGCCTTCGACGGCGCGATCGCAGTACATGAGCACTCGGCCGGTGACGGTCGAGAGTTGGGCCTGCAGGGTGGGCGCGTTGCCCATGCCGGGGAGGTTGGGAATGTTCGGGGTGGTCATGGAATCACTCCTGCGTTGTTGGACGAGCGAGGTCAGAGTCTAGCGAATCAGCCCGCTCCGAGAAGGTCCCAGCGGTTGCCTGAGACATCCAGGAAGAC
>CAZKZR010000693.1:0-1587 GCA_964557245.1 uncultured Anaerolineaceae bacterium
GCCGAGCGGGAACCGGCCGAAGACATCGTGTTTCGGCATCCAGGCTCAGGCCTACGGATTCCTGGAGGCGCAGCATCGACCTGAGAACGGCACCCATCTCGATGCCAACGTGTTATGTCCAGGTTTGGCCAACGCTTAGTCACCCGAACTCGCGGGGCACCGCTCCCGAAAGGGATCTAGTGATCTTCGTTACCAGCATTGTTACGCTGGTGTTGTGCCGCGCTTCCTGTACGACTCGTTGGCAGCGGTTTTTCTGCTCGCCGCTTCTCTCCAGTCATTACGCGCGTGGACGGACTTACCCGCGGGCCGAGCATCCCGGTTTTCCTTGATCGCGGGAATCGGCGCCGGTTATCTCGCGCTCGATGAGTTCACCAGCCTGCATGAGCGGCTTGGCCACGCGATGTACTACGACTTCGGCTGGCGGGAACCGCCGGGAATTAACCACTTCGATGACTTGATCGTGATGGTGGTCGCATTGATCGGCCTGAGCGTCTTCGCGTTCTATCGGGACGAGGTGTTGCGCCTGCCAAAGTTCGCGTTGCTGGCAAGTTGCGGGCTGGCGTTCTTCGCGGCGGCAATCGGGTGGGATTCAGTCGCGGACCCGACCAGGATGGCCTCGTGGTGGACCGAGGAGACGCTGGAGTTGGCTGGCGCCGCGTTTATGCTGGCTGCTTTCTCGTACCGGCTCAACGTGGCCGGCAAGCAGTCAGCTTTGCGAGTGCCTGCGCCGGGCGACGGCGTTGTCCCTGCCGATGCGTGAAGGGGTGGCGTCCAAGGGCGAGTCAGGGCGCGCCAGTGGTCGCGTGTCCTAAAGGTGTGCCGGCAACCTCGTTTTCGGTACCAGAGGGGAACATGCGCCCGCCCGAATGACCCTCCCGGAAGAGCTGCATTTTGCCGTAAATAAGGTGCCGGTCCTTCCGGCAGGCTCGACTGTTGGGAGAAAAAACCATGACGCAACTCAGCTCACGGGACGTGAAACACGAGAACGGTCTGAACGGAAGTGCCGGGCCTGTCTCCCTGAAGCAGGAGTTGTTGGGCGTGCTCAGGGCGGTGCTGCCTGAGGACGAAGCAGTGAGCGATGAAGCGCTCGGCGCGATCGCGGAGGCGATCCATGCGACGAAGTGGGCGCCAATGCCAGACCAGGTGGTCCTGCAGGAAGAACTGAGCGACCTGCATACGTCCAGGGAGTTCATCCAACTGCTTCGCACGAAGAACGTGAACGTCTCGCGCGTGAAGAAGGCGATGCAGTACGAGTACGAACTGGAGAGCCTGCAGATTGAGCTGGTGAAGCTTCAGCGGTGGGTGCAGGAATCTGGCCGCCGGCTGGCAGTGCTCTTCGAGGGCCGCGATGCGGCCGGCAAGGGCGGAACCATCCGGCGCTTCATCGAGCACCTGAATCCCCGGGCTATGCGCGTGGTGGCGTTGCCGAAGCCGACGGACGACGAGACGGGGCAGTGGTACTTCCAGCGCTACATGCGGCAGCTTCCGAACCGCGGAGAGATCGTGTTCTTCGACCGTTCCTGGTACAACCGCGCTGTCGTCGAGCCGGTGAACGGCTTCTGTTCGGTCGACCAATACGACCGGTTC
>CAZKZR010000694.1:0-1583 GCA_964557245.1 uncultured Anaerolineaceae bacterium
AAGCTGGCGACGTCAGAGCCGAGGAGGCCCTGCTTAACGATAGTTACCTGGCTGGTACCGGTCTGGGCCTGGGCGTTGCCCGAAAGCCGTCCCGTGCCAATCAGGGTCGCGGCGAGTACCGCGAAAACGGCCAGGAGCGTCAGTCCTAACCGCCTATTGCGAGTTGATCCTGGGATTGCTTGAGTCATTCGTTAACCTCGGAGGGGTTGGGCGGCGCATATTGTTCAGGAGCACCGTTTCATCCGTCCGTGTGTGTCGAAAGCGAGCAATCAGCATTCTGATAGCACTTCCAAAACTGTCACGGACGTCCCTGTTCTTGTCGCGAGAAGACGCCATCTGTTTGGTCTTCATCTCGACGTGTTTCGGGACACTCGTCGATAGCACACCTCCACTGCTGTGTTGCTTTCGACGTAACCGCGACAGGGACAACTGCCGACTTTAATTGCGTAACGCAGGCGTAATAAATGACGGCCGTTACGGAACTGTTAGAGGAAAATTACCCGCGTGAAACCCTCGCAGAAAAACGGTGCGAGGGTCCGACCTAACCGCGCTTCGCGCGCTCCCGCGTCTCTCGCAGGTCCTGCTCGCTGGCGGTTTCCTTGCGCGGGTTGGCCGCCTGGCGTTCGCGTTTCTGGGCCGCCTTCGTCTTCGGTCGCTCGGCGACGGGCGCCGATTCACGGGAGATTCGTTCGCCCAAAGTTGCTGCCGCCGCCGCGGCGGCGGCTTCGTTCGCCCCGGCGCCGTTCTTCGAAACAGCCGTGCGCCCGGCAGGCTTCCTGGCCGGTTTAGGCGGGGCTGCCTGCTTCGGTCCGAGCGTTCCTGCGGCTTCGAGGATGGGCTTGAGGTACTCGCCGGTGAAACTCTTCGGGTTGCGCGCAATTTCTTCCGGGGTGCCAACGCCGATCAGTTCACCGCCCCGGTCGCCGCCGTAAGGACCGAGGTCAATCAAGTGGTCAGCGGCCTTGATAACGTCGAGGTGGTGTTCGATGACGAGGACCGTGTTGCCGGCATCCGCGAGCCGCTGGAGCACGTGCAACAGGTGCGCGACGTCCTGGAAGCTCAGTCCGGTCGTTGGTTCGTCCAGCACGTAGAGCGTCCGTCCGGTCGAGCGCCGGGAAAGTTCGCTGGCGAGCTTGATGCGCTGGGCCTCGCCACCTGAAAGGGTCGTCGCCGGCTGACCGATCTTGATGTAGCCCAGGCCGGTCGCTTCGAGCGTATCAAGGATGCGTTTGACGCGGGGGAACCGTTCGAAGAACTCCGCCGCCTCGGACACGGTCATATCCAGCACGTCAGCGATGTTGCGGCCGCGGAAGAGGATCTCGAGCGCCTCGCGGTTGTAGCGCTTGCCGTGGCAAACCTCGCAAGGCACGGTCACATCGGGCAGGAACTGCATTTCCACCACTTTGTAGCCGTCGCCGGAGCATTCTTCGCAGCGGCCGCCCTTTACGTTGAAGCTGAAGCGGCCCGGGCCGTAGCCGCGCGCTTTGGCTTCCGGTACCGAGGCGAACATATCGCGGATGATGCCGAAGGCTCCAGTGTAGGTGGCGGGGTTGGAGCGCGGCGTGCGCCCGATTGGGGACTGG
>CAZKZR010000695.1:0-1581 GCA_964557245.1 uncultured Anaerolineaceae bacterium
GGCTTGATACGGGTTCCGGTCTGGGACGATCGAGCCGTGCCTGAGGCGGAGAAATCGGCTCACCCCTTCGAAGTGGCATTCCGGTGAAGCTTCGCCAGGGGCCGTAAGCCGTTCGCAAACACGCGGAACCTTGGCCCAACCGGCCGTTGACAGGCGTGTGGGTTGGACTACCATACCCATCGCACCGCCCCAGCCCGGGGACAGCCTGTGTGCGCCGGGCCAAAGGGGCTGCCCATTTGAAAGGGGGTTTCCGCTTGGCCGAAGCCACAGCCGCGGCGCCCGAAGTGCGCCCACTCGTCCCACACCTCACCCTTGGCGAAACGCGAGACCAGGACTACCTCAACGGGTCCGTCTGCAAGAACTGCAACACGAAGTACGTCGGCCCCCGGCTCTTCTGCGGTAAGTGCAGCAGCGCCGGCCCCTTCGAAACCGTCCGCCTCGCCTCCACCGGGGAATTGCACGTCTTCACGATCATCCACCAGGCCACGCCCTACGTTCAGGCCCCCTATGTCGCCGCCATCGTCGACCTCGACGGCGGCGGAAGCGTGAACACCAACATCGTTGGCATCGAACCGAAGCCTGAGAACCTGAAGTTCGGCATGAAGGTCAAGATGTTCACGGAGAAGTGCTCGGAAGACAAAGAAGGCAACAGCTATGTTGCCTACAAGTTCACCCCGGCCTGACCAGGGCTCGCTCAAGGAGAGATAGATGAGAGAAGTAGCAATCGTCGGCGTATCGATGATCAAGTTCGGGCGCTATGCGGACCGGGATTTCTCCCAGCTCGCGGCCCAGTCCGGCCTCGAAGCCCTCAAGGACGCCGGCATGACGATGAAGAACATCGAGGCGCTGTACAGCGGCAACCTGTACGCCACCTCGGGTTCCGGCCAGCGCATCCTGCAGCAGATGGGCCAGACCGGCATCCCGGTCGTGAACGTCGCGAACGCCTGCGCGACCGGCTCGACGGCGTTGCGCGAGGCGTATTTCGCCATCGCCAGCGGCGCCTATGACGTCGTGATGGCGGTTGGTTCCGAGCAGATGGGCAAGCAGGGCCTCCTCGGCTCGCGCGGCGACCCAGCGACGAGCCTCGAAGGCCGCGTCGGTTCGTATATGATGCCCGCCGTCTTCGGCATGGCCGGCATGGAGCATTCCCGCACGTACGGCACGCAGCAGGAACACTTCGCCATGGCGAGCGTGAAGAACCACTTCCACAGCACCGGTAACCCGCTGGCCCAGTACCAGAAGGAATCGCCGCTGGACGAAGTGATGAACGCGCGCGTCATCGCCTATCCGAACACGCTGCTGATGTGCTGCCCGACCGGTGACGGCGCGGCGGCCGCGGTGCTCTGCTCGATGGAGAAGGCTCGCCAGTTCACCACGCAGCCGATCAAGGTTGCCGCCAGCGTCCTCACCAGCGACCCGTACACGGACCGCGACCAGACGCTGCCGGACATCAACACCCTGACCCGCAACGCTGCGAAGATCGCCTACGAGACCGCCGGCATCGGGCCGGAAGACCTCGACCAGGTCGAGCTGCACGACTGCTTCGCCACCGCTGAGCTTCTCCACTACGAGAACCTCGGC
>CAZKZR010000696.1:0-1570 GCA_964557245.1 uncultured Anaerolineaceae bacterium
CGAATCAGCCCGCTCCGAGAAGGTCCCAGCGGTTGCCTGAGACATCCAGGAAGACCGCGACTCTGCCGTACGGTTCGGTGCGCGGTTCAGTGACGAACTGCACGCCATGCGCCGTCATGCGCTGGTAACTCGCTTCGAAATCGTCGACGCGGAGAAAGAGCCCGACGCGCCCGGCGAACTGGTCTCCGACTGACGCGGTCTGCCGTTCGCCATCGGCCTGGGCGAGCAGGATGCCGGTTTCGCCGCCAGGCGGGCGGACGACCACCCACCGCTTCGGACGCCCGTCGTTTGTGAGGGAGGGGGAGTCTTCCTGCAGCTCGAACCCGAGTTTCTCGACGAAGAAGGCGATGGCTTCGTCGTAGTCGTGAACGATGAGGGCGACGCGTTCAAGGTGGGCCATCAGAGCTCCTTCGCCCGGGGTATAATCTCGTTCCCCATCACTTCCAGCGTTTCGAGGCGGTCGACGTGGGGAAGGTATCCGTAGGCCTCCTGGGCCCCGGCTTCCGCCATCCGGCTGAGCTTGTCGAGTAGTTCGCCGCAATGCTCTCCCTGCTCTCCGGGGTCCATCGCCATGAGCACGGTCCGCCTTACTTCGTTGTAGTCGCGGCCCTGGGCCTCACAGTGCGCGAGGAGGACGGAGAACTTGTGCCGCGCAACTTCCGGGTCATCGGTGTGGATGTTGTAGGCGTTGGCGTACTTCGCGGCGAGTTTGATGGTCTTCTTTTCGCCTCGGCCCCCAATGAGCAAAGGCGGATGCGGCTTCTGGAGCGGCTGCGGAGAGTTCAGGGTTTCTTTGAACTGGTAGTGCCTGCCTTCGAAGCGGCCGTCGTCACGCGACCAGAGCTGCTTGCAGACGAGGATGGTCTCTTCCAGCCGTTCGAAGCGCTCCTTGAGCGGCGGGAAAGGGATGCCGAAGGCCTTGTGCTCGCGGTCGAACCAGGCGGCGCCAAGCCCAAGGACGGCACGGCCGCCGGACAAGACGTCGAGCGTGCTGACCTGCTTACAGAGGTATCCGGGGTTGCGGTAGGTGACTCCCGTGACCATGGTGCCGACGGATACCGTCCGCGTATTCGCGGCGATGAAGGCGAGCGCCGTGTATGGCTCGAGCATCTCCATGCGGGCGGAGCCGATCGGCGGAATCTGGAACAGGTGGTCCATGAGCCAGACGGAGGAATAACCCGCTTGCTCGGCAGTACGGGCGATGTTTGCGAGGGTTTCGCCGATCTTCGGGCCGCGGCCTTTCCAGGTGAAGTTCGAAATCTGGAGACCCAGTTCCATGGCGGAAGTCTACCCGCTGGCACCTGGTAATAACCGCTGATCACCCGCTGGGTGTAGGCTTCCGCGCACAGACTCACGGTTGGAGCAGCAACATGGCGAAGATTCATTTCGGCGTGACGATCCCGCAAATCAAGCGGACCTGGTCCGAAGCAAAAACGAACTCCCAGGAGTTCGAGGCCATGGGGTATGACTCTCTCTGGGTGTGCGACCACCTGTACGGGCCGCAATCGCCGCAGATCCCGATCCTGGAAGCGTGGTCGCTCATCGCTGGAGTCGCGGCCGTGACGAGCAA
>CAZKZR010000697.1:0-1566 GCA_964557245.1 uncultured Anaerolineaceae bacterium
GTGTAGCGGTCGAGCGCGAGCTCGAGGTCGGCCAGCCTCAGGCTGTCGTCCGGCACCTGGTTGGGCCTGCGGCTGCCGTACCAGTTTTCCGCGCGAACGATGAGTTCAACGGGGTTGTATGGCGCCCTCACTACTTCGTTGGCGCCAGCCTGTAGGAGCTGCGAAGGCAGCGGTTCCTTGGGCTTCTCAAGGACAACGAAGAGTCCTACTTCGCTGATCGCCTTGCGCAAGCGGGAGATGACGGCCGGGTCTTTCACGATGTCGGCGCCAAGGATGATCACGTTGGGTTCGAATGGCAGCCGTCCCGCCAGTTCCGCCAGCGAGCCCACAGTCACCGTCTGGTGATTGCGGCGTTGCGCTGCGAAAGCGAGGATGTCGGCGCTGGTGGCGTCAGGTTCGGCGATCGCGAGTTTCATCTTGGCTAAACCGGGGTGAAGCTGTAACCGACGCCATGGACCGTGCGGACCATGTCTTCGGCGCCGCCCGCATCGCGGATCTTGCGGCGGATGGAACTGATGTGGCCTTTCAGCAGGGTCGCATCAGCTACGTTGCGGTATCCCCACACCTTTTCCGTCAGGAAAGCGTGCGAGAGCGCCTGCCCAGGGTACTTCACCAGCTGGGCGAGGATATCTACTTCGATCGGTGTGCATTTCAGGTCCGTCGCTTCGAATGAAGCGACGTGGTTCGTCAGGTCGAGCTCCAGGCCGTTGGCCGAGAGAATCTCGGCTCGCGGCGTCGTGGCTACCGCCCCGCCGTTCGCGCGGCGGAGGAGCGCCCGGCTGCGGGCCACCAGTTCACCGGGGTGGAACGGCTTCGTCAGGTAGTCATCAGCGCCGGCGTTGAGTCCGTCGATCACATCCGTGGTCCGGTCCAGGCTCGACAGGAACAGTACGGCGAGCGACTGGTGGTTCTGCCGCAGGGCGGCGCATAGCTCCAGGCCGGTCCCATCCGGAAGCATCACATCCAGGACAGCCAAATCCGGAGTCTTCCGCTCAGCGAACTTCAACGCGCCTTTCACGGTATCCATGTGGACCACATCGTGACCTTCGCGCTTCAAGGTATGCGAGATGATTTCCGCATAGTCTTCATCGTCTTCGACGACAAGAATCAGCATTCGTTCCCTCTTCCCACGTAGCAGAGTGCCCCCGGCCATGACAAGGCTTGCTGAGCGCGCGTGTTTTTCGCATGCCAACTCCGCCCTTCGCTATGTCATTACTCACACTCTTCAATGATGATCGGCCTTCAGACCAATTTCCTACAGGGCCGCCGCCTCCAAATCCTTTCCCTTCGCGACAAACAATGACGAGACTGACACTCAACAAGCGATACTTACGCTTTCCAACATCTTGACTGATTCGATTGTTCCCGCCTGTGCTAGCCCCGGGTTGAGTGTGACCGTGGTCTACGGCCGCCCGGCCCATCGGCGCCAGGTTGTTTCGTGCCTTATCCAGAACGGCCTCTTCGTCACCGAAATAGAAGTTGCGGGGCCAGAGTCTGCCGTTCCCGGTTCTATCTGGAGCGCGCCGCTTGTCGTGGCCTGCCTGGGTAGCGAAGAGGAACATCGGG
>CAZKZR010000698.1:0-1565 GCA_964557245.1 uncultured Anaerolineaceae bacterium
CCTGGTACTGCGCCCTGCTCGGCGCGCGAGACGTCTGGCGCGGTTCGAACGACGAATACGGCATTGATGCCTGTGCGATCTTCGAACCGAAATCGAAGATGGTGTTCGCGTTCACGTGCCATCGAAAGCAGATTGACGACGCTTTCACGCCGCAGCGGCCGGGGCTGGACCACGTCTCTTTCGGCGTGGCGGACCGCGCGGCGCTGGAAGAGTGGGTGAAGCACCTCGATGCACTGGGCATCGAGCACAGCCCCATCCAGGAAAACCATCAGCCACCAAGCCTGACTCTGAGGGACCCGGACGGGATCGCGCTGGAGTTCAGCTACCCGAAGCGGTGAGGCAGGCGCTTCTTTGGCAGGCGAGCGCGCCCGTGCTGCTTGCCGCGTTGCTCCCTCAACCCCAGCCCCTTCTCCCAGGCTTGGGAGAAGGGGCTCCTGTCGTCCTTCAGCGCGCTGCCGAAGCAGTTGCTGAGCGGATGCTAGTCGCAGCCGCCGTCGAAGCGAGGCCACCGCTCTACTTCCAAACCATCGACCACATAAGCGCCGGATGCTGATTCGGAGGGCGAAAACCAGAGTTCCCGGCCCTCCTGTGTGTATGGCGCTCTGATCGCTTCGGGCGGGAGGCTGGCGTCCAGGTTCAGCGCACTCACGACGTTGGCGCGCAGCACCTGTTGGCGGTCGCGGACGAACGTGAGCCACGGATAACGCTGTATGTCCGGCGGGAGTTCGTCGCGGCCGGGTATATGCACGGCCGGCACGACGAGGAACCGCGCGCTCTGCCAGCCGCAATGCTCCCAGCCGTCGAACTCGCTGGTGCCTTCGGCATTGGGAGATCCCGCCAATTGGTAGACCGGCCCGTCCCAGACGACCAGGTGACCGGCCTGTGCCGACTCGTGGTTCTCGCCGGGGATGGCGAGCAGGAGCACGACGACCAACCCGAACGTCAGCACGAGGGCTCCGGCGCACCCGATCGCCGCCCGCCCAAAGCACGATCCAGCATCGGCAAAGACGCGTTCGGTCTCGATAGCGTCGGCCCCGCGGCGCGCCTCCCGCTGCTTTTCGGCTTCGCTCATCAAAACTAGTTACGCCCTGAGGGCCGAGGGAGATTGGCGTGTGCCGCAAAATTGGCCACGCGTGGCCGACGTGGCGCGCGGATATGGGGGTGGCCGCCCTGACGGAGTGCGGTTGCGGGCGAAAGGTCCGGTGCTCCTGGAATGATTGGTGAGCCACGATCCGCTTACTTCGTGCGCGGTTCAATGGCTGGGGGCTGGGGGCCTCCGGGCGTGGGGATCGAAAACAGGAGGCGCTGGTGCGCCTCCTGTTCTCTGGGATTGAGGTGGTCTGAGGGGTTAGCTGTCCCGGCCGGGGATTGTGAGGTCAGCCGGGGGCGGGGCAGGGTTTACCACGCCGTTCATGAGCTGGGCGGGGACAAGCTGTCGGAGTTCGTCCAGCGTCCACTTGCCGTTTTTGTAGATGTTCTTGAACGGCGGGTACATGTCCTGGAGCAGGCCGACGTGACCGCCCGCTACCTGGAAGATGCGCCCGTTGATGTTCCACGCTTCGTCG
>CAZKZR010000699.1:0-1543 GCA_964557245.1 uncultured Anaerolineaceae bacterium
CCTGACGTCCTCGCGCACCGCCGCGAAGGCGCGGAGCTGATCGACGCGGGGAAGCGGGCGGGCGCGCATTCGATGACGCAAGACGAGATCAACAGGCTGCTGATCGAGAAGGCATCGGCGGGGAAGCGGGTGGTGCGGCTCAAAGGCGGCGACCCGTTCGTCTTTGGGCGGGGCGGCGAAGAAGCGCTGGCGCTTCGCCAAGCCGGTGTGCCCTTCGCCGTGGTGCCGGGGGTGACCTCCGCCGTGGCTGTGCCGGGGGCCGCCGGCATCCCGGTGACCCACAGAGGAATTGCGCGGAACTTCGCGGTGCTAACCGGCAGCGAATCGAACCAGGAGAGCCACGACTGGGCCGCCCTGGCGAAGATAGACACCCTGGTCGTCCTCATGGGGGCGGCGTCGCTGGCTGAGACAGCCGAGCGGCTGATTGCGGCGGGCCGGGCGCCGGCGACTCCCGCCTGCGCGATTGCGAACGGCACGCAGCCGGCCCAGCGCAGCGTGACGGCCACCCTCGGGACGATCGCCGCGGCGGTGCGGGATACGGGACTTGCGACACCGCTGATCACCGTCATCGGCGAGGTTGTCGCCCTGTCCGATCGGGTGGCGTGGCGGGGAGCGCTTCCGTTGGCCGGAAAATCGGTGGTCATAACGCGGACGCGCACTCAATCGAGCAAGCTGCGCGAGGCGCTTGAAGCGCGCGGCGCCAGCGTTCTCGAAGCTCCGGTCATCGAAATCCGCTTCGGGGCGGACGAACTGACCACAGATGAGCGAATCAGCTCTCGCTGGGACTGGGTGGTGTTCGCCAGCCAGAACGGAGTCGACGGATTCTTCCGGGCACTGCGGGCCGCAGGCAAGGACGCCAGGTCACTCGCTTCGACGCAGGTTGCGGCGGTAGGCACAGCGACGGCCGCGGCGATGGAGTCATTCGGACTGCTGGCCGACTTCGTGCCGGAGACCGCGGATGCGGAGCACCTCGCGGCCGAACTTCCGCGGGTTAGCGGCGCACGGATATTGCTGCCCGGCAGCTCCCTCAGCGACCGCGCCCTTGGGGACGGACTACGCGCTCGGGGTGCTCACGTCGAGCGGGTAACGGTGTACGAGACCCGGCCGGCGGCGCTGGACGCGCCGACCATCGCCGCGATCCGGGCGGCTGACGCTGTCACCTTCGCGAGCGCCTCGGCTGCAAGATCGCTGAAGGCGGCGTTGAGCGATTCTGCACCGCTGGACGGGCCGAGGCTTTGCGCGATCGGTCCGCAGGCCGCCGCTGCCACGCGGGAAGCATTCGGGAGGGTCGATGCGGTAGCGACCGCGGCTTCGGTTGAGGGCCTGGCGGACGCCGTCTCGGAGGCCCTCGCATGAGCATGATCGTGGAGCTGTTGCCGAGCGCGGGACCGGTGCTGGTGGTCGGCGGCGGCTCGGTGGCGCTGCGCAAGGTACGGACCCTGGCCGAGGGAGAATTCCAGGTCACGGTGATTGCCCCGGACGTGCAGGACCGGATCCGGGTTCAGCCGTTCGTCACCGTTGTCGAGCGGGCGTTCCAGGACGC
>CAZKZR010000700.1:0-1541 GCA_964557245.1 uncultured Anaerolineaceae bacterium
CCGTTCATGCGGATGTCGAAGCCTTCGTCGTCGATGCGCAGGACGCGGCCGGGCATGCCGGGCTCCTGCTGGCCGGTCAGGCGACAGTCGAAGAGCTTGAGTTCGAGGTCGTTGTAGGTGGTCCAGGCGCCGGGGGCGGGGTTGCAGCCGCGGACCAGGTTGTAGATGACTTCGGCGGGCTTGTACCAGCGGATGCGGGCGTGGCCTTCGCCGCAGGGCGGTTCGTAGGTGGAAAGCGCGTGGTCCTGCTCGATGCGGGGCGCCTTCCCGGCGGCCACCAGCGCCACGGATTCGGCCAGTGCGTCGACGCCCATGGGGAAGAGGTTGTTGAAGTAGAGGTCGCCCATGGTCTGGTCCGGGCCGATGGGGGTGGTCTTCTGGAGGAGGATGGGGCCGGTATCGATGCCCTGGTCGGGCCAGAAGATGCTGAGGCCGGTTTCGGTTTCGCCGTTGATGATGGGCCAGTTCATGGCGCTGGAGCCGCGGTGGAGCGGGAGCAGGCTGGGGTGATACTGGATGGTGCCCTTCGCGGGGTATTCGAGGACTTCGTTGGGGATGATGTCGGTGACGAAGGCCATGACGCAGAGGTCGGCAGCGAGCTGCTTCCAGGCGCCCTTGCCCTCGGGTGTCTTGAGCGAGCGGGTGGCGATGACGGGCAGCCCGGCGGCTTCGGCGGCGGCCCAGAGCGGATCCTTGCGGTCGCCGGAGGGCGCGGGCGCGCTGACAGCGACGAGTTCGACACCGTCGGCGAGCAAACGCTTGAAAACGGCTTCGCCAAAGGCAGCCTGGCCCATGAGGGAGACGCGCATGGGAGAAGGGTAGCGGAGGAGGAGGCGAAAGCGAGGGCGAAGCGGACGTAATGGAGAGAAAAGAGAAAAGAGAAAGGAGAAAAGAGCTTCCGAATTGCGAATGACGAACTGCGAAGGGCGGTGGGGCAACGGGCGTGGCGGTACTCGCGGCGTCGTTCGCGATTCGACGGGCTGCCATCACCCCCGGCCCCTCTCCCGAGTCTGGGAGAGGGGAGAACGCTGTGCCGGGTGTTCAGGCGGGGCGTCGTCCGCAATTCGAAGTTCGCATTTCGCAATTCGCGGGCGGCGGTTAGACTTGTGCGTGATGCACGCTCTTTATCGAGCCGAGGTTTCTCCGGGCGACGTTACGCACGTCGCCCCTGTTCGCCGCGACTGAGCACTTTTCTCTTTTCTCTTTCGACTTTTCTCTCACTCCGAAGGAGTTGCTCGTGCTCTGTATCGAACCGGCGAAGCTACCCGACGCCGAAGCCATCCACAAACTCGTGACTTTTTGGGCCGACCGGGGCGACATGCTGCATCGGCCCATCGGTGAGATCTACGAGGCGATCCGCGACTTCAAGGTGGCGCGGCTCGACGGCGAAGTCGTTGGGACGGGCTCGCTGCACATCATGGGCGCGGACCTGGCCGAGGTGCGGTCCTTGGCGGTGAAGGAAGACGCGCAGGCGAAGGGCATCGGGGCGGGTATCGTCAGCCAGTGCCTGGAAGATGCGCGGGTGTTTGGGCTGGACCGGG
>CAZKZR010000701.1:0-1530 GCA_964557245.1 uncultured Anaerolineaceae bacterium
GCGAACGACAATGCCGACGCCGCATTGCGGCTCTACCTGCGCACGCTGCGCCGCGGCCTCGATGCCCTGCTGACCGGCTTCCGGCGCGGGACGTCGATCCCCGCCCGCAACGAAAAACCGGGCCGGGCCGAAAACAGGGGTTGACAGTCTAGGATTTTATTGCTAAGATGAAATTATACACTGGCCATAAAGCGGCCGGGCAGAAGCAGACGGATCCCCCAGTCATGACCCTCCGGCCACGCAGCCCCAACGGACGCTGGGCGCGGGCGACGGACGAGCCGCTACCGCAAAAGGCGGGAAAGCCGAAGACCCCGAAGCCGAAGAAACCGGCCAAGGTCGACGAGCTGGCGCAGGAACACGCGGCTGCGGCGGTGAAGGCGCTGGTCGGGGTGATGCTGGACGACAGCGCCAGCCCGACGGCGCGGATCTCGGCGGCGGCGACCCTGCTGCAATGGGGTTTCGGCAAGGCCGTTGGCAACTCGGGCGGCAAGGCGGGCGCGGCGGCGGACCTCGATCTCCGCAAGGGGCGCCACCTGATCCGCCTGAGCTGGGGCGAGCCGGCGCCGGACGACCGGCCGCAGGCGATCGACTGAACCGGAATCCGGGTGACGCATGGCGGCGAAGGCGACAGCGCGCAAGGCGGCGCGGCGGCGGGTGATCGACGTCGTGCTCTACGCGCCGCGGCCGCACCAGGCCCGGCTGCATGCGGGGCTGAAGCGCTTCAACGTGCTGGTGGCGCACCGGCGCTTCGGCAAGACGGTGTTCTGCATCAACGAGCTGATCGCCAAGGCCGCGGCCAATCCCCGGCCCGAGCCGCGCTATGCCTATGTGGCGCCGCTGCTCACCCAGGCGAAGGACGTGGCCTGGGAATACCTGAAGCGCTACACCGCGCCGATCCCCGGGGCGACGGCGCATGAGAGCGAGCTGCGCGTCGACCTGCCGGGCGGCGGCCGCATCCGCCTCTACGGCGCCGACAACGCCGACCGGCTGCGCGGCCTGTATTTCGACGGCGTGGTGCTCGATGAATACGCCCTTATGCATCCCCGGATCTGGCCGGAGGTGATCCGGCCGGCGCTGACCGATCGCGGCGGCTGGGCGATCTTCATCGGCACGCCGATGGGACGCAACCAGTTCAGCGCGCTCTACCAGGCGGCGCAGTACCAGCCGGAATGGCTGGCGGCGCGGTTCCGGGCGACCGCATCGTTGGAGTAATGATGCCGGGCGAGGGCATCCGCATCTTCCAGATCCATTCGCCGCGCCTCAAGCAGTACGAGCACGAAAGCTGGATCGACGTCACCTGGGACATCGACCCGCAAAATCCCGAGCGCTTTCCGGCGCTGATTTCGGTCTATGCGCCCAACCGGCCGGGCACTCTGGCGCAGGTCGCCGATGTCATAGGCCAGGCCGGCGGCAATATCGACAGCATCAAGATGGTTCGCCGAGCGTCCGATTTCACCAACCTTCGCATCGGTCTAGAGGTCTGGGACCTGATGCACTTGAACAGCATCATCGCCGGGCTCAAGTCCAAGG
>CAZKZR010000702.1:0-1527 GCA_964557245.1 uncultured Anaerolineaceae bacterium
GCCCACTCGAAGTTGTCGTACAGCGACCACTGGTAGTAGCCGCGCACGTCGCAGCCAGCCTCGATGGCGCTGTGCAGGCCCTTGAGGAAGCCGCCGAGCATCTCGATGCGCTGGGCGTCGTTGATCTGGCCGTCCGGGCCGGGCTCGGTATTGTCGCAGACGCCGTTCTCGGTGATGTAAATCTTCGGGTTGCCGTACTCGTTCGAAACCCACTTCACGAAATCTCCGAGCGAGTGCGGCGCCGCCTCGTAGCCCATCGGCAGCAGCGGCAGGCGCGGCGCGGCGAAAGCGAAACCGACGCCCCGGCCCGGCGAGGCCTGGATCAGCGTGCGCGAGTAGAGGTTCGTGCCCAGGAAGTCCGTCGGCGTGGCAATGATCTCCATGTCGCCGTCTTCGATCGGGAGGCTCGCGTTTCGGGCGTCGTGGTAGTTCAAAACACTCTGCGGGTAGCCCTTGCCGAAGATCGGCCCGTGGAACAGCCGCGAATCGAAGTCGCGCGCCAGTTCGACCGCTTCCGCCGTCTCGGGCGTGTCGTCTGCGGGTTCGTAACTGGAGTTGGCGTTGGTCATTCCGATTTCGCCGGACTTTCCGCTCGCGCGGAACGCCTGTACCGCTCGGCCATGCGCTAGGTGGGCGTGGTGAATCGCGCGACCGTAGATTGCCAGGTCCTTGATGCCCGGCGCCATGACGCCGAGCCGGTGGCCGATATCCGTGAAGATGTACGGCTCGTTCAGTGTCACCCACTTCTTCACCCGGTCGCCGTACCGTTCGAAGAGCAGGCTCGCATAGTCCGCGAACCAGTCGGCGATGGAGCGGTTCGCCCAGCCGCCGAGGTCCTGCAGCGACTGCGGCAGGTCCCAGTGATAGAGCGTGAGCATCGGCTCCACGTTCTTCGCCAAGAGCGCGTCGATGAGCCGGTCGTAAAACGCCAGGCCCTTCTCGTTTATGGCGCCTTTCCCGAAGGGCATCACGCGCGACCATGACACCGAGAACCGGTAGGCCTGCAGCCCGAGGCTGGCCATCAGGTCCACGTCTTCCTGGAAGCGGTGGTAGTGGTCACAGGCGACATCGCCGGTTGTGCCGTCCTGGATGGTGCCGGGCTGATGCGTGAAGGTGTCCCAGATCGAGAGGCCGCGGTCGTCTTCGCGGTGCGCGCCTTCGATTTGATACGAGGCGGTTGCAGCGCCCCAGAGGAAGCCGTCGGGAAACTTGAGAAGAGCCATTGCGGGATTATTCACCACCGAAAGGTCATTCGCGATTCAGAGTTGCCGATTTACGATTCAGGAAGGCGAGCCATGTCGAACAAGCGGCGAATCATCGCGAAGCGGAAGCTGACGCGCACCGATCCTGACGGTTCGGAGCACAAGGTTGTCGTGCGAATAGAACGCCCTCGCCGGTCGAAGGGTGACGGCATGGGCTGGACGTGCCGCTTCCGATTAGACGGTCTGCATGACCGGAAAGGCCGGTGGGTTCTGCTCCACGGGTTCGATTCGCTCTACGCGATCCTCGCCTGCATTCACGTCATGC
>CAZKZR010000703.1:0-1524 GCA_964557245.1 uncultured Anaerolineaceae bacterium
GCTCGGGCTCCGCGTAGAGCTGGACCGAGATCGTGAGCAACGACCAATCCCCGGCGGGAGCGGTGATTTCCCGGGCTACTTCGCGCTGGACCATCACCACCAGTTCGCTCGGCTTGTGCGGCGCTTCCAGCAGGTGCCGGATGATCGGGTTTGCCGCGAAGTAGGGAAGATTCCCAACCGCCACGTATGGCGTTCCCGGCGTGACCACCTTCGCCAGTTCCATCGTCCGGGCATCCGCAGGCACCAGGCGTAACCGAGCGTTGCCGCGGAACCGCCGCTCCAGGTGGGCGAGCATGCGATCTTCGATTTCTAGCGCAACGACATCCGGCCCGATGTTGAGCAGGTACTCGGTCAATTGGCCCGTTCCTGGGCCGATCTCCAGGATCACTCCACCTTCCGGGCAGCGCACGCTGCCGGCGATGTCCTGGAGGACACCCGTATCCCGGAGAAAATGTTGACCAAGGGCTTTGCGCGGGCGCGGACCCGAAGAGCGGGTTGGGGGCATTCACTTCCGCGGTCTGAGCACATCCCGTTGGGGACACTCAGGGAGAGTATGGCTGTGCACCTGCTGTCGAACCTGGAACCGGGCTTGTCCGTTACCAGCAAACTCAGACCCGGTGCACCTGCGGCACCCGAAGCGGTCTCCTTATGGCTGCTTCCTTCCGGACCTGACCAGGTTCGAAGTGCCTCGCCGCGCAGGACCAGGTCGTCAACGTCATTTGGCAGGGACAGTCCCCAGCGCCTCGGCCCTCGAGCAGGGATTCAACCCCGCTAGAGCGGATTGCGGGTACAGGGCACCGCTAGTTCCCCATCTAGCACAGCCATGGTTAACCGTAACGATGCCGCTGAGTGCGGGCAAGCACCGCTGCCGTCAGGCCGAAGGAGCGATATCAACAGCGACGAGCAATTGCCCCGCCGTCACGCGTTGTCCAGCGACTACAGGCACCTGGTCCACGGTCCCGGCCGCCGGCGAGCGCAGTTCGTTGTTCATTTTCATCGACTCAATTACCAGCAGGACGTCTCCCGCCTGCACCGCCTGACCGGCGTGGCAACGCACTTCGACGATGGACCCGGTCATCGGAGCCGTGATTTTTCGCGGCCCTCCGCCTTCTTTTCGCGCATGTGTCCCCGCTGCACGCGGCCGCCAGCGTTCGACGTCGTAATCGAACGCGTGACGCCCGATGGTGGCCCTCGCACCGCCACGGCGGCGCTGCAAGAACAGTTCCACCGGGTGGCTATCGACCATCAGGACGTACAACTGCGATTCGCCGATCTCCTGCAGTTCGACGGTCTTCCACTCGTCCGAGCCGGCGCGCCGAACGCGCGTGAGGCCGTCTTCGCGTTCGATTTCGTACTCGCTCTCAGTGTCCGCGTCCCGAATCAGATACTTCTCGGCCATCGTCCCATCGCTTTCGTGCGTTCCAGTCCCGCCATACGCGCTCGCCAGCCCGTGCCGTTGTGACGGGCGCCGTTGGTCGGCGGCGAGGTGATCGAGGAGTCGCTGAAATCTGCGTCGGAGCCTGT
>CAZKZR010000704.1:0-1522 GCA_964557245.1 uncultured Anaerolineaceae bacterium
CCCGAGCTGCGCCAGCGCGCCATCGCCGGAGAGGTCGCTGCGGGGACCGTGGACTCTTGGCTTGTGTGGAACCTGACCGGGGGACAGAGGCACGTCACTGACTTCACTAACGCGAGCAGGACGCTTCTGTTCAACGTGAACCGCGGCCGCTGGGATGAATCACTCTGCGAATTGCTCCAGGTGCCGCGGGAGATGCTGCCGCAGGCCCAGCCCTCCCGCTCGCTGTTCGGAACCACGGCGGAAGATGTGCTCGGCGTGAAGCTGCCGATCAGCGGTATCGCCGGCGACCAGCAGTCCGCACTATTCGGGCAGGGCGGTGTTTTCCCTGGACTCGCGAAGAACACCTACGGCACAGGCACGTTCTTGCTCGCCAACGCTGGCGCTCGTCCGGTGCGGTCGGAAGCCGGCCTGTTGAGCTCGATCGGCGCCGGCGCGGGCCCGTCGGGGCCAGAGTACGTGCTGGAAGGTTCCGTCTTCGTGGGCGGGGCGCTTGTGCAATGGCTGCGGGACGAGCTGCGCATCATCCACCGGAGTGAAGACATCGAGGCACTCGCCGCCTCAGTGCCCGACGCTGGAGGCGCGACAATCGTGCCGGCGTTCGCGGGTCTCGGGGCGCCTGATTGGGATCCGCACGCCCGGGGTGCGATCCTTGGGCTGACCCGCGGGACAAGCGCCGGACACCTTGCACGCGCCGCCCTCGAGGCGATCGCGCTTTCCAGTGCTGAACTGCTGGAGGTGATGAATGCTGAGCTTCCGCAACCTGTGACCGAACTTCGCGTCGACGGCGGTGCTGCCAGAAACGACCTGTTGATGCAGATGCAAGCGGATTTCGCAGGGATCCCGGTCGAGCGCCCGGTGAACACCGAAACGACGGCACTCGGAGCGGCCTATCTGGCCGGACTGGAGGCGGGCGTTTGGGGTTCGACCGAAGAGGTAGCGGCACTGTGGCGGGCAGATCGGACATTCGAACCGCAGCTCAGTTCGGCGGCCCGCCACTCCCGCCTCGCTCACTGGCGACGGGCCGTCGAACGCACATTGGGCTGGGCCAGAGAGTGAATCTCTCCGAACTCGCCAACGGACGCCCGCTGGATGCCGTGATCATTGGGGGCGGGATTAACGGCTGCGCGATCGCCGAAGAAGTATCAGCACGCGGGCTCCGGGTCGCGCTCATCGAGCAGTCGGACTTCGGCTTCGGCACGACCTGGCGATCCACGAAGCTCATACATGGTGGGCTCCGGTACCTCGAACACGGAGATGTCCGGTTGGTCCGCGAGTCGCTCCGGGAGCGCTCCTGGCTGCTCAAGACACGGCCGTATCTCGTCACACCCCAGCGGTTCCTTTTGCCTACACTGCCCTGGTCGAGACGGCCGGAATGGCAGCTTCGCGTTGGCCTCGCCACGTATGACATGCTCGCACTCTACCGAGGGGTGCCGACGCACCGCCGGCTTGGCCGCGGAAGACTGCGCAAGTACGCGCCCTACTTGCCACCGGAAGCAGAGTCAGGTTTCAGCTTCTTCGATGC
>CAZKZR010000705.1:0-1518 GCA_964557245.1 uncultured Anaerolineaceae bacterium
GTGGGCGACGCTGATCTTGACGTTCGGGACCTGGGCGGGAGCGGTGCCGCGGACTTGCCGCAGGCTCTCCTGGAGTGCGTACATGCCGTACATACCGGAGTGCGTGTAGCTCAGCCCGCCGCCATTGGTGTTGAGCGGCAGCTTGCCACCCGGGCGCGTGTTGCCGGCCTTGATGAAGGCGGCCGCTTCGCCGCGGCCCACGAACCCGAGGTCTTCGAGGCCGTAGAGCGGCAGATGGGCGAAGGCGTCGTAGATCATCAGGTGATCGACGTCGGCATGGGTGATGCCGGCTTCTCGGAAGGCGTTCGGCCCGGCGACGCGGAAAGCGCGGGAGGACGTGAAGTCTTCCATTTGGGAGACCATGGGCGTTTCGACCGATTCGCCCGTGCCGAGAATGTAGACCGGCTTGGTCGGGAAGTCCTTCGCGCGGTCGGCGGAGGTGAGGATCAGCGCACCGGCGCCGTCCGTCACCAGGCAGCACATGAGCAGCCGGAACGGATACGCGATCATGCGCGAATTGAGGACGTCATCGACCGTGATCGGGTCCTTCATCATCGCGTTCGGGTTCTTGGCCGCGTATTCGCGCTGGACGACCGCGACGGTGGCGAGGTCTTCTTCGGTGACGTTGTACTTCTTGAGGTAGCGCATCACCGGGATGGTGAAGGTGGACGGGGCGCCCATGGTGCCGACCCATTGCTCGAACTGCGCGCCGATAGCCTGGCCACCGCCCATGGGCCAGCCGCCGCGGCCGATGCCGGACTTGCCGCTTTCGCCGTGGGTAACGAGGACCGTTTTCGCGAGGCCGGACTCGATGGCGGCGACGGCGTGGCGGACGTGGAGCATGAATGAGCAGCCGCCCACCTGCGTGCCATCGACGTAGGTCGGCGTGATGCCGAGGTAGAAGGCGGTTTCGGTTGGGCTGGCGCCAGCGCAGGCGACGCCATCGATGTCAGAGGGCTTGAGGCCGGCTTCCTTCATGGCGCGAATGGCTGATTCGGCGTGGAGGCCGAGCTGGGAGTATTCGGGGAAGACGCCGAGCGGGCTAACCATCTCGGACGCGCCAACGATTGCTACTGATCCTGGCTTCGGCACTGGATTAGGCCCCCTTCGCCGGCCGCCAGGTTGGCAGCGAGATTTCGTCGTTCACTTTGGTGGGCGCCAGTTCGAGCGCCATATCGAGCTGCAGCGCCTCAGGCGTCTGCGGGCAATCGATGATGTTCGTGGCCATCTTCACGCCTTCTTCGAGCTGGACGACGGCGATAGCAGTCGGCCCATCAAAGCCTGGAGGCGGGCGGTGGTTGATGACGTAGCTGAGGAGGGTGCCCTTGCCGCTCGCCTGGAACCATTCCACCTCGGCCCAGGGGTCCGAGGGGTCGAAGGGCCGAGGCGGGAAGTAGGCTTTCCCGGTGGCCTTATTGCGCTGAATCATCAGCTTCCCTTCCCGCAAACCCTCCCAATAGGGAGCGGTTTCGGGCGTGGCCTTGGGGGCCAGGCGTGTGTAATCGGTCAAACGAACCT
>CAZKZR010000706.1:0-1515 GCA_964557245.1 uncultured Anaerolineaceae bacterium
CCCTCACCGACCCGAGCGGCAACGTCACCACCGTCGAGCGCGACATCCAGGGCCGGCCGACCGCCCGCGCGTATGTAATGACCCAGTGCTTTCCTGTAATGACCCAGCCCTTTCTGCACAGGTCAGGCCGCTAATTCATACGCCTTAGCGGGTGTCTTCATACCCAGCGCCTGGTGCGGACGCCGGTGGTTGTAGAACTGGATCCAGTCGCCGATCACGCGCAGGGCGTGCCGTTGGGTCTCGAAGCGGTGCCGGTGTGCGCATTGCTCCTTCAGCGTCCGGATCAGGCGCTCGACCATCCCGTTCTGCTGCGGGCAGTGCGGGGTGATGAACTCCTGCCGCAGGCCGTAGCTGCGCACCAGCCGGGTGTAGAGGCGGCTGGTGAACACCAGGCCATTGTCCGAGCGCAGCAGAAACGGCTTTGGCACCTGCGCCAGGGTCCCGAACCGGGCGATCAATGCCTGCTCCAGCGCCGCGGCCGCCGTCGTCGCCCTGCCACTGCGCGACAGCTGCCAGCCCAGCACCTGCCGGGTGTGGCAGTCCATGACCAGCGCCAGCGTCAGCCAGCCATCGCGACCGCCCCACACCCGGCACAGGTCGGTCGCCCAGCGCGCGTCCGGCGCCGACGCCACCGAGGGCAATGCGTCGATCCGCGGGCGATGCCCCACGGCCCGCTTGCGCACCTGCCAGCCCTTGAGCTGGAAAATCCGCTGCACCGTGTTCTTGTTCATCCCGAGCAGCCCGGCCACCGTCCGGTAGCCGAACGAGGGCTCAGCCTCAATCAGGGCCTTGATCGGCTCGGCCAGCGCCGGCTTCACCTTCGGCGGCGACTTCGTCGGCCGGTAGTACACCGTCCGCCGCGGCTGATCGAACCAGCGGCACAGCTGCGCCATCGATACGTGAATCCCATCCGCCCGCAGTCCCTGCTGGAGCGAGACCATCAGGTCTCGTCCTTGCCCAGCAGGGACGCCAATTTTTTTCTTGCGCGCAGCTCCAGCATCGCCTCGCCGTAGGCCTCCTGCAGGTCCTTCAGCTGGCGCTCGTACTGCTCGCGCACGTCCTCCGGCTTAGCCCGCAGGGCGTTCTCCATGCCCCGCTTACCGTCCTCGATCCAGGCCTCGATGTCCGACGGCGGCAGATCAAACTGCCGGCTCGCCTCCGCCACCGTCGTCCTGCCCTGGATGATTTCCAGTACCAGCGCCGACTTGCGCCGGGCCGTCCAGCGCTTGATCTCTTCGTCCATCGTGATGCTCATGGGTATTCCCTCGTGAGGTTATACCTGCGCAGGAAAGCACTGGGTCATTACACAACCTTTTATGCAGTCTTGCGTGTTCTTGGCGGTCCTTCCGCAACTGCGGCCGGCTGCATTGTTGGTGCTGTCCATTTGTTCTTCGCCCCTTTCTTGGTTGTGGCTCCAGTTGCCCCGTTTTTCGTTAGCCCAACCATAAATCGTTGCTTCGGCTTCAGTGTTCTCTTGGGTTACCATGCAGCTTGCAAGGCAGTGCCGGTACGCGT
>CAZKZR010000707.1:0-1513 GCA_964557245.1 uncultured Anaerolineaceae bacterium
CGGCGCGAACGAAGTTCCGCCAGTGACCAGCGCCGGCACGGGAACGTTCCGGGCCACGGCCGCGGCAAACTCCCTTTCGTACACGCTGAACGCATCCGGGACGGCGACGGGAATCACTATGGCGCACATCCATTCGGGCGCCGCGGGCACCAACGGTCCGGTTGTGGCGAACCTGTACCTGGGTGGCGGCAGCTCAGTGCCGTCGCTGATTCTGAGTGGCGTTATTACGCAGGCTGACCTCGTCGGGCCGATGGCCGGAGACATGGCCGCGTTCATGAGTGCTCTGCGGGCCGGCAGCCTGTACGTGAACGTGCACACGGTTGCCAATCCCGGCGGCGAGCTGCGCGCGCAATTTGCACCCCCTCCCGGACCGCCAGCGACCGGTACGACCGTGACGACGGGCGACTCAAGCAGCCCGAACCTGCTTTACCTCGCGGCTGGACTTGCCGCCGCGGGAGCGGTCGTGACCGCTGGCGGCGTTGCCGCACGGCGCCGTCGTTAGACCCAGGAAACTGCCACGCGAGAAGGCCCGGAGCTTGCTCCCGGGCCTTTTCTTTGTCGCCGCTTCCAGGTCAGGGGAGTGCGGGCGCGGAGGCTTTCCGCGGGGACTCGAAGACGGCCAGACTCCGCGGAGGCAGTGTGCGGATGCTCCCCGGAGCCGCAGTTTCGCTGTTCTGCGCCTTCTCGGGGTCACTGGTATCGAAGGCCAGGAGCCAGGCGGCAGGGGTGCCATCGGGCGGGACGGTGAAGTCGACTTCTTGCTCGCTGCCGTTTAAGAGGATGAGCAAAGAGTTATCCAGGAGGACGTTCCCCCGTTCGTCCACGAGGTCCGAAGCGGCGCCGGCGAGGCGGACGGCGAGGGCACGGCGATACGAGTCATCCCAGTCGCTCTCGGTCATCTCTGCCGCGTCTTCCCGGAACCAGCTGATGTCCTTCGTCGGCGTCCCGCGGATCTTGCGGCCGCGAAAGAAGCCACGGCGGCGGAGCACCGGATGGCGGCGGCGGAACTCCATGATCCGCCGGGTCCATTCGAGCTGCGCGCTCTCGCGGTCGCCTATCTCCCAGCTCTGCCAGGAGATTTCGCTGTCCTGGCAGTACGCGTTGTTGTTGCCGTCCTGGGTGCGGGCCACCTCATCGCCGTGGAGCAACATCGGGGTGCCCTGGGAGATGAGCAGGGTGGCGATGAAGTTCCGCATCTGGCGGGCGCGGGCTTCCTGGATCTCGGGGTCATCGGTCGGTCCTTCGACGCCGAGGTTCCAGCTCATGTTGTGGTCGCTGCCGTCGCGGTTCTCCTCGCCGTTCGCCTCGTTGTGTTTCTCGTTGTAGGAGACGAGGTCGTTCAGGGTGAAGCCATCGTGCGCGGTGACGAAGTTGATGCTGGCGTAGGGACGGCGGCCGTTGTTCGCGTAGAGGTCGCTGCTGCCGGTGAGACGGTAGGCGAGTTCGGGGAGTTGGCCTTCATCACCCTTCCAGAAGCGGCGGATGCAATCGCGGTACTTGCCGTTCCATTCGG
>CAZKZR010000708.1:0-1509 GCA_964557245.1 uncultured Anaerolineaceae bacterium
TCGCGGGGCATGGTGAAGTTGCCTGAACACGTACAAGAGCCGCTGGAACGGTTCGCGCGCGGCGCGACCGTTGTCCGGGAGGCAGTAGCAGGCGCCGATGCGGGCGCGCTTTCGCGGCCGGGCAAAGAGGGCTGGTCCGTGCGGGATGTGCTGGTTCACCTGAGCGACGCGGAACTGGTGCGATCGACACGTATCCGGATGATCCTGGCGGAAGAGGAACCCGTGTTGTTCGGTTTCAACGAAGAGCAATGGAAACGGCGCAATCACTACCTCTGGCGCAGCCCGGAGGCCGCGCTTTCGCTGTTCGACCAGTTGCGGTTCACCACCATGGAGATCCTTCGGCAGCTGGACAGCCGCGGGTGGGACCGTGTGGGCGTCCACCCGGAGGACGGCAGGCTGAGCATCACCGAACTCATCATCCGGGGCGCCGCGCACAGCGACGACCATGCCCGCCAGATCCGGGAGTTGCGCGGGAGCTAGGGATCGTGGCCGACGGTGCGCCAAGGGAGCACGGATGGGACACTCATCCGAGCCCCGCCCTGGAATTGCAGAATTGGCTACCTTCGCGCTTTCGGCCGGCGTACCGGTCCGCCTCGCATGAGCTTGAGTGGCCCGCGAGCCGGCGGGACGTGGCAGGTCAACCTGCTGTTCATCTGGATCGGCGTCTTCGTCGGCCTGATGGGCGCGAATTTCGTGTTCCCGTTCATCCCCTTCTATATCAAGGAACTCGGCGTCCACGACGAAGGGAAGGTGGCGTTCTACACCAGCCTCACTGCCAGCGCGACGGGGCTCTCCCTGACGTTGACCGCGCCGATCTGGGGGACCATGGCGGACCGCTACGGCCGGAAGCCGATGTTCCTGCGGGCGCTCATCGGCGCGGGCGTGCTGATTGCGATCATGGGGCTGGCGCAGGCGGTGTGGCAGCTGGTGTTATTGCGATTCCTGATGGGCGCGTTCGCGGGCACGATGGGGGCGGCGGCCGCGCTGGTGGCGTCTTCCACACCGCGGGAGAAAGTCGGCTATGCGCTGGGGATGCTGCAGACCGGGCAGTTCATGGCGAACATGTTCGGGCCGGTCATCGGCGGGATCGTGGCGGCGAGCCTTGGGATCCGGGAGTCGTTCATCTTCTGCGCGGCGTTGTATTTGATCGCTGCCGGGTTGGCATACGTGTTCGTGAAGGAGCGGCCGATCGCTGCGGCATCTGGTGATGAACCGCCAGCGGGCAAGGCGAAAGGCGGCTCGCTGGGCGAGAACATCCGGCTTGTGGTCTCCGAGCGGCAGGTGGTGCTGATGCTCGGATTGCTGTTTGCGCTCTGGCTGAGCACACAGTTTGTGCGGCCGGTGATGCCGATCAGCATCGATAACTTCTCGGAAGGCGAACGGGTTCACGTGGCCACCCCGTTTTGGAGCGCCAATCTGAAGGAGGAGGCGGCGACCGGCCTGGTGTTCAGCGTGATCGGGCTGACCAGCACCATCGCCGCGTTTTCGGTGGCGCCCCTGGGCGAGCGG
>CAZKZR010000709.1:0-1503 GCA_964557245.1 uncultured Anaerolineaceae bacterium
CGTCGATGTCGCGTTGGATGCGTTCGAGCTGACCCTGGGAAACGTCGCCGCGGGAACTGAGTTTCTGCAACTCGTACACCCGGTTCTCTACCTGGTGGAGCTGGACATCCACGCGTCCGTCACCGCGGGAGAGCGTGTATTCGAGCCGTTCGTTCGCGAGCTTGAACGTGTAGTTCCAATCGCCGGGCACCGAATCACCGGCGGTGATGAAGCCGAGGGCGAGCACACCGACAGCGGCCGCCACGCCGGCGACGGACATGCTGGCGACAGCCGTGCGCACCGGCGAGTACGCCGGCGCCGGCATGATCACCGGGAGTACCGGTTTCGGGACGCGCGCAGCGTTCATGAACTGCGATTTGAGCGAGGCTTCGAAGTAATAGCTGGGCTGTTCGGCGGCAACCGCATCGGCGAATCCGGTGGTCACCGTGAGCATGCCTTCGAGCCATTCAGCGTCATCCGGGAACAGCCCGAGCACGAAGTCCATGTCCAGACCGTCATCGATCAGTGACTGGGCTTCGGCCAGGAGTTCAGCCTGGGCGCTGGCTTTGCGTTCGAACAAATGGCGGATCACTACTGACGCACCATTCCCTGGAGTTTTGCGATGGCTTTGTGCTGGAGGACTTTCACGTTGTTCTCGGTCTTGTTCAGGGCCCTGGCGGTTTCGGCGACGGAGAGGCCGGCGCTGAAACGGAGGGTGATCACCTGGCGCTGGGCTTCGGGCAGCAGTGCCGTCGCCTCCCGGACGGTCGCGATGGTGAATGCCGTCACGATTTCGTCCACATGGTCAGGTGAAGGGTCCTGGATCGATTCCGTGAGCTGGGCCGTGGCCGAGCGGACCTTTTGGCGCCGCACGTGCGAGACAACCTCGTTGCGTGCGATGCGGAAGACCCACGCGCCGAAGGGGAGTCCTCGCCAGGTGAAGGAACGCAGGTTTTCGATGATCCGGAGGAAGATCTCCGTGGTCACGTCTTCTGCGTCTTCGGCTGAAGACAGGCGGGTTGAGACAAACCGGTAAACGCGCGGGAAGTAGTGATCATAGAGCGCGCCGAGCGCTACCTGATCCCCCTGTTGCGCCGCATCGACGATAGCCTGCTCGTCGAATTCGGGCGCACGCTCGTCTACCGTAGTATTCCCCAAACCAGCCCCCTGGGCCGTGCCGGAATCTCTGAGGCCGAGGTCCTCCTTTCCACCATAAGCACGGATGTGCCTTGTGTACTAGAGATAACGGTTTGCCTTGTGAAAGGTTAATGGCGGATGGTCATATTCCCAGAGAACCTGTTTTGAGCCGCGAAAGATGACCGCGGCAGCCGCCTCGGAGCGACGCTGGAACGGTATTTTCTCGCGCCGCTGGCTGCAGGTATTCGCTGCGGCCATGTTCATCAACACGAGCTACGGCACACTTTCGTATGCGTTTTCGGTGTTGGTTACCGATTCAGGTCCCGGTGGAGAGTTTGGCGCAGGCGCGGTCTCATTAGGGTTCGGGGCCGCCCTGCTGGTATCCGG